>JAQIDB010000023.1 GCA_027858225.1 Candidatus Delongbacteria bacterium | reverse complement strand
AATGTGATATATGATTTTGAGGTTAACTATATACCTAAGAAAATATTAATCTTTTACACTTTTTGCAAGAATTTATTCTGTTAATTATGACACAGTCTGGGGAGCCTTCCCCTACGGATACTCTGCGATTATTATCTTTTAATCTTCTAGTGAATGCACTAGAAGACCTGACCTTAATTTTGGCTCAAACCATGTCGACTTTGGTGGCATAACTTTACCAGCATCAGCGATATTCATCAACTCTTCAATTGAAGTAGGGTGCATAGCGAATGCAACCTTAAATTTATCACTGTCAACTAATCTCTCGAGCTCTTGAAGTCCTCTGATACCACCGATAAAATCAACATCATCACTAGTTCTAGGATCTGTAATACCAAAGAATGGATCAAGTATATTATTTTGAAGAACTGCAATGTCAAGTGAATTTACTGGATCACCCTTTACAATATACTCTTCCTTGATAGTAAGCTTGTACCATTCATTTTTATAGTACATTCCAACTCTGTTTTTACAGCATGGTCTATATTTATCAGCACCTTTCTTCTCTACATCAAATACTTTTTCTATAGCTGAGAACATTTCTTCTTCTGTGTGTCCGTTCAAGCTTTTAAGAACTCTGTTGTAGTCCATGATCAATAGTTGTTCGTCAGGGAAAAGAACTGAAAGGAAATAGTTATACTCTTCATTTCCAGTGTGATTTGGATTAGCTTCTTTTCTTCTTTTCGCTACTATAGCCGCTGAAGCTGATCTGTGGTGACCATCAGCAACATAAAGATAATCAAGCTTTGCAAATTCATCTACAAGTTTATCACTTAATTTATCATTCTCAATTGTCCATACTGTGTGACCGATCCCATCTGTTGCAACAAAATCATAAACAGGAGCTTCTTTTACTGCTTCTGCAACTAGATCATCAATAGACTTTTGAGCTCTATAAGTTAAGAAAATTGGACCAGCGTTAACATTTGTAGTATCAACGTGCTTAATTCTATCATTCTCTTTCACTTTTCTAGTGTGTTCATGCTTCTTAATCACATCATCATCGTAATCTTTAGCACTACTACATCCTACAATACCATACTGCTCTTTTCCGTTCATTGTCTGACGGTAGATATAAAGTTTATCTTTATCTTCTTTGAACATAGTTCCTTCAGTGATCAGCTTACTCATATTATTTTTTGCAGTCTGATATACTTCTTCAGAATAAAGATCGATACCAACTGGAAGATCTACTTCAGGTTTTACAACGTGTAGAAAAGAATATTCGTTATCTTTTGTTAACTCTCTTGCTTCTTCACTGTTAAGAACATCGTAAGGAAAACTTGCTACTTTTTCTTCCATATCTTTCTTAGGTCTGATAGCCTTGAATTTTCTTAAAACTGCCATGTTACTCTCCGTTATATTTTAAATTAATTTTATCTTCAAACAATACAATATATTTTATTTAATATTGTTTTTAAGCAATGGAATATATTTTGAATTAAACATTCAGTCAAGAATAATTTTTAGAGGGAAAAAAGAGTAGATTTTATCAGTTTCTTATGCAACCTTTTTTAATTTCTTGAGTCTAAGATATTCATAAGGTAATATCTTAGAATTTTTCCTTATGAAATATAAAAGATATAATGTATCTTTTAGTTAGCATTAAATAACAAACAAATTTTAGGATAAATATGATAAACAAGAAAAAGAAATTTATTTGGTTGATCATAATTTTAATTATCATAGCTGTTATAGTTAAAATTGCAACAAAAAAGGAAGATATTACCACAATTGAATCTGACGAAGTTAAAAAGAGAGTTATCGTTAAAACGATCTCAGCTTCAGGAATAGTGGAACCTATTAAAACTGTGAATATATCTTCAGAGATAGCTGCAAATATTAAAAGATTATTGGTCAAAGAAGGTGATATTGTAAAAAAGGGCGATCTACTTCTTGAACTTGATAGAAAAAATATTGAAGCCGAGGTTGAACAACAGAAAGCGGGTTTAGCACAACAGAAGTATAATTCTCAAATGGCAAATTCCAGACTAAAACAATCTGAATTAGACTACGATAATAAAGTAAAACTAATGAATAGTAATTTTCTCTCTGAAACAGATTTTGAAAATGTTAAACTTAATCTCGATATAGCAAAGACAAACTATGAATCATCTTTAGAAAGTATAAAGCTACAGGAAGCTTACCTTGAACAATCAAGAGACAGACTTAATAAAACTAATTTTTATGCTCCAATGGACGGACTGGTATCTAAGATATACAAAGAAGAAGGTGAAATGGTCCTTGGAAGTCAATTTAACACCGATATAGTCCTTAACATTGTAAATGTGAAAGAACTTCAAGTCAACATTGAGGTCGATGAAAATGATGTGCCATTGATAGCTCTGCAAGACTCTGTGAAAGTAACTATTGATGCGCTTCCTGACACCGTTTTCAAAGGTATCGTTACTGAGATAGGAAATTCTCCAGCATTCCTCGGTAACTCTGAAAGATCAGTTGCTTATAAAGTTATGGTCAGAATGCTTACTAAAGATACAGGTATAAAGCCCGGAATGACCTCATACACCGAGATCATCACTGATGTCGTTACTGATGTTATCTCTATTCCTATTCAGGCTTTAGCGCGAAGAAAATATTCTGAGTTAAATAATGATGACGATGAAAATGAAGAAGTTGAAGAAGAAGAAACTGAAAAAGGTATAGTCTGGTCAAATGAAAGTGAATATGCTGATGTCGTATTTAAATTATTACCGAATGGATCAGATGATATTTATACAGTAGAGACTGCTCAGGTCAAAACAGGTATAGCAAACAACAGATTTATAGAAATTACTGAAGGACTTGAAGAAGGTGACCTGATCGTGATTGGAAATTATAAGACCATAAGTAAAGTTCTCAAGGACGAAATGGAAGTTAAAGACACAACCATCAAGGATAAATAGACTATGGAAGAAAATTTAATAAAGATAGAAAATATCAGAAAGACCTATACTCCCGGTAAAGAGAAGATCCATGCTCTGGATGGAATTTCACTGGATATAAAAAAAGGTGAATATATAGCTATTATGGGTGCTTCAGGATCTGGAAAATCAACTTTGATGAATATTATCGGTTGTCTTGACGTTGCTACAAGTGGAAAATATTATTTGAATAAGCATAATGTTGAAAGTTTGAATGATAATGAACTGGCAACGATCAGAAATAAAGAGATCGGGTTTGTATTCCAGACTTTTAATTTACTCGCAAGATCTACCGCTCTGCATAATGTTGAATTACCTTTGATATACTCAAAAGTATCTTCTTCACAGAGAAAAGAAAGATCTATAGCTGCATTGAAAAAAGTCGGTCTCGGCGATAGAATGATGCATAAACCAAATGAACTCTCAGGTGGGCAGAAACAGAGGGTCGCAGTAGCAAGAGCACTGATAAACGATCCTTCTATTATTTTAGCTGATGAACCTACCGGTAACCTTGATTCAAAAACAAGTATAGATATCATGAATCTTTTCAATGAACTACATGAAGAAGGAAATACGATCATTGTAGTCACCCACGAACCTGACATTGCTGAATTTGCGAAAAGAGTTATACATCTAAAAGACGGCAAGATCGAACAAGATTATCTAAATGGTCTAGTCACAAAATAAATTGAGGGTTTATTATCCCAACAGGATATAACCCCCATAACCACAGGTTTTAACCTGTGGGGAAAAACAGGTAAAACCGAATGTACTACATCTGGGAATCCATTAAAATATCACTCACAATAATCACAGAGAATAAATTACGATCATTCTTAACACTGTTGGGAATAATGATCGGAGTTACAACGATCATTTTTGTTCATTCTGTTCTTGTCGGTGCAGAGAAATTCATAGTTCAAGAATTATCATCACTGGGATCAAATACTATTTATATCTCAAAATATTCATGGGGAAACAATGATTGGAAAAAAGAGAGAAAAAGAAAGTCTCTTTCAATAGAAAATGCTGATTTTATCAGAAATAATTCTAATTTATTAGAATACGTTTCTCCCTTTATTTCTTCTCTATGCCATGTCAAATACGGATCAAAACAGTTGACATACATTTCTTTAGTTGGTACTACAGAGAGCTATGAATATACTTCAGATTCATCACCTAGTTCAGGAAGATTCTTCAGTTCAGCAGAGGTTGATAGAGGTTCAAATATTGTAATTTTAGGTAATCAGATAGCTGATGTAATGTTTGGAAATATAGATCCTGTAGGTCAGTATATTAAGCTAAATGGTCGAAACTTCTATATCATTGGAGTATTAGAAAAAAAAGGTGAATTATTTGGATCTAACATGGATGAGCAAGTTATAGTTCCAATTACCACTTTGAAAAAATATTTTTCTTACAGCCTCAGGGGTGGCGTTAATATATCTGCTAAGGCAAAATATCCTACCAGAATGAATGAAACAATGGACAATATAACTTCATTACTCCGTGTTAATAGAGGGTTAAAACCTGATGAAGAAAATGATTTTAGTGTTAATCAGATCAGTCAGATACTCGATTTTTTGAATAAGATTACTGGAGGATTACAAATACTATTGTTTGTAATTGGTTCTTTATCTCTTTTAGTAGGTGGAATTGGAATCATGAACATTATGCTTGTTTCTGTTACTCAGAGAACAAAAGAAATAGGTACAAGGAAAGCTCTAGGTGCTACTAAGAATCTGATCCTGATCCAATTCGTGATAGAATCGGTGATATTGTGTTCTTTTGGAGGTTTTGCAGGAATCATAGCAGGATTTTCAGTTGCAGCGCTTATTAGCAGTTTTACACCTTTACCATATAGTATTTCATTAGTTTCAATGATAATCGGTGTAGGCTTTTCTACACTTGTTGGAATTGTCTTTGGTTTCTATCCTGCGAACAAAGCTGCCAAGTTAAATCCCATAAATGCATTAAGGTACGAATAATGTTTTTTGATCTTCTAAAAATAGCTGTATCTTCGATCTTCAAAAACAAAATGCGTTCATTCCTGACCATGCTTGGTATCATTATCGGTATTATGGTGATAATTTTAATGCAGGCAGCTATTGAAGGATTCAGAGTTGAAATGCAAAAAGAGATCAATAAATTAGGAGCTAATAGTTTTTTAGTAACCAAGTATCCAGCTATGGGCAATAGTGACTGGAGAGAATATTGGAAAAGACCTAATATTACCTATGATTATGCAGATATAATTGAAAATTCATGCACTAATGTTGAGAATGCTGTCCCGCTACAGGAAAGATGGGGACAAGAAATCAAATCAGGTAATAAAAAAGCTACCATTAAAATTCATGGAGCAACTGAAAATTGGATAAAATTATTCGCATATGATATTGAGTCTGGTAGATATTTTAATTTTACAGAGTTAAATAAGAGAGTAGATAATATTATTATTGGAAAAAGTGTTAAGAATGAGTTATTTGAATTTACAGATCCGATAGGTCAATATGTGTTTGTTAATGGTATCAGGTTTAAGGTTGTAGGACTTTTTGCTGAAAAAGGTAAATTTTTTGGCCAGAACAAAGATGATATCGTAGTTATATCAACCTTTCATTTTCAAAGAATGTTCGGTAAAAACCAAAATTTACCTGTTCAAGTTTCAGCTTATGATCAGGAATCTATACCAAAAGCCATTGATGAAACTATAGTAACCCTTAGAAGAATTAGAAATTTAAAATCTGAAGATGAAAATGATTTTGAGATAATGACTAAAGATGAAATTGCAACTAAAATGAATGGCGTTATAGCTATCATCTACCTTGCAGCTTTATCTATAGGTGGTATGTCGTTACTTGTTGGGAGTATTGGTGTTATGAACATTATGCTTGTTTCTATCACTGAAAGAACAAGAGAGATCGGTCTCAGAAGATCTGTAGGTGCTAATAGGAATAACATTATGGTTCAATTTTTGATTGAAGCAGTTATTATTACTCTGTTGGGTGGAATTATTGGAATTGGCACAGGAGTTGGAATTGCAAAACTTGTATCAACTTTTTCAAAATTTTCTACCGTTGCTCCACTCTGGACAATAATGACAGCTTTCTCAGTATCTGTATTTATCGGGCTTGTAGCAGGAATATTCCCTGCCATAAAAGCTGGGAAGCTTAACCCTATTGATGCGTTGAGGCATGAATAAAAAAGGGAACAGAAACTGTTCCCTATTTGGACATTGGATATTATTATTGCATTTCCGAATCCATCACACAATTGGCATCAATACCACCTCTGGTATTATAATCGGTCTCGATCCTCAGATACTCAGCATCCAGTAACTTGAACAGATCGTTATAGATCCTATTCGTCAAAGCTTCCTGATATATCCCAACATTCCTGAAAGAAGTTATATAATACTTCAAAGATTTCAATTCAACGAGCTTCTTTTTAGGAACATATAAAATTCTCAGAACTCCAAAATCAGGAAGACCTGAGAAAGGACATACTGCATTCAATTCATCGGTATCGTAAGTAATTTCCTGCTTGTTTCCATCATAATCTATAGTTTCTAATAATTCAGGTCTAATCGAACTCTCATCTTGAAATTCAAATATCATTCCTTCTGCTTTTGGCATTGTATGCTCCTATGTTTAATCCGATGTGGGAAGGCGTTGGAGCCTTCCCCTACATTTGTCATCCTCGTGCTTGACACGGGGACCCATTCTTTAACGCGTTTTGGGGACGAAAAGAAATCGTCCCCTACATTTCGTGAAATCTGTATTTCGTGGTAAATATATTTTATCTTTTCCTTATAACCTTGCCTTCTGCCATTACCATTGTTGGATAAGCTGCCAGATTCAATGGTTCCTTATCCCAAACGATTATACTTGCTTGCTTTCCTTTTTCAACTGTACCAAGAATATCATCGATCTCTAGAAGTTTTGCATTCTTGTAAGTTATTACAGAGATAGCTTCCTCATCAGTCATTCCGTGGATTAAGAAATACTTTAAACTTTCTCTTAAATTTGGTGTCCAGATCACAGGATGATCGGTCATCAATCCAAATGTTGCTTTTGATTTCATAAGCAGTTTTGCATTCTGATAGTATGCATGAGCTAACTCTACTTTTCCACCAACTCCACCGAGAGGTCCATAAACAATAGGGATTCCAGCTTTAGCTAATTCTTCAAAAATTTCTTTGTGGAAAACATCACCTGTGTGATCTGCTGTAGCTTTTAATTTATACTTTTTAACGAACTTGATCAGATAAAGAACATCATCTTCTTTGTGAACATGTATCTTAGCTACTTTTTTACCACTAAGAAGATCAAGCATTGCTAATTCCTCAGGATCGAACTCAAGTTCAAATTCTCTTTCAGCTTGTTTCTTTTGAAAAGCGATCTCTTTTGCAGAAAGTTTATCGTCACCTTTGGTCTTCTTATTAATTTCATAGATCTTTTTATCTCTAGCTATTTCAGCTTTTTCTTTCTTTATCAATAATTTATCAAATTTCTCTTCAAGCATAGAATAAACACCCATACGAGTATTAGGTCTATCCCCTTTCCATGCAGTTGTTGATCTAGGATTAAAACCAAGTGCCATTTTGTATCCGTAATCTTTTATCTCAGCATCTTTCACATTATCAACAAAGTGTCTGATAATCTTAGCTCTACCACCCATCAGGTTTCCACTACCTGGAACAACACAACTGTAAAGAACTCCGAAATCTACAGCATCTTTGAATGCTCTGTCATCGAAATAAATACTATTTAATGGATCATTAGTCGGCATAAACTGTCTTGAAATATCATTTCCTTCAGATTCACCCATAGGCTCACCATCTCTGAACATACCGATGTGAGAATGAGCATCAATGAAAGCTGGTGTAACATAACCTTCATAATCATGTTTCTGCTTCTTAGATGAAACTTCTACGATCTTGTTCCCTTCCACAACGATATATTTATTCAGCTGCTTCTTTTTACCATCGTAAAGGACATTTGCTTTGATCACGATCTTCTTTGCCATAATATATCTCCATGTTTAATTTAGAAGTTAGAAGTCAGAGGTTAGAGGTAATTATCCAACTCATACCTTATACCTCATACTTCATACCTATAGAAGTCTAGACTTCGACAAACTCAGCCTGACATTCAAATTGTTTATATCTTCTTCCTCAATTCCTCTATCTCTTCAAACGTATAATGCTTACCCTTTCCTACACCGGGACAGAAATCTTTATTGTTCTCCCAGCTTTCTTCATCAGATAGTACAGCATTCCAGAACGGAAAAGTACTACACTGAGTCGGTCTTGCCTGATATATCTTACAACCTTTTATAATATCATCCCAGAAAATACAAGCTCCGTTAGCCTGGTCCCGTAGAACTACATAATCATCCATTTTCGAAAGATATCTTTGCTCAAGTTCTTCCATAGTATAGTTCGTTTTCTCCAGTATCAGATCAAGATCTTTTTGGAATATAAAAACATAACCTGAACAGGTACAGCAATTTCCGCATCTTTGACACTCGAAATTTACACCATTATCATAAAAAGTCATTTCATCTCCTTAATTAGAATAAGAAAAATAAGGATTCATTACACGTTTTACAATAGAGATTTTAAGAAATTCTTTTAAAATAAAAAAGGAGGCGATAAGAAATATATTGTACCCTATAAACTGGACAGATAAAAAAAGGGGGTGTATGATTGCAATTTTTTTATTAAACTGGTATAGATAAATAGAATTAAGGAATTTATTATGATCAAAAAGTTTAGTAAAAAAGAGATACAGTTGCTTACAAAGAATAAAAACATTCAAAATGTTA
>JAQIDB010000019.1 GCA_027858225.1 Candidatus Delongbacteria bacterium | reverse complement strand
CCTGCACACTTCGTCAAGGTTTCTTCTGTATAAATATTTATTTGATTGATATAAACCATATTCGTTAAATCAAAATTTTTCATAGCCCGAAGTATAGAACCTATATTTCCGGGAGTCCAAATTCGCGTTAGCATTATTTTAATTTGTTGTTTTTGCATAATAAAAAATTAGGGCGTTTTTACGCCCTAATTGAAATTTCCTTAAATTTGGAATTTATAAATATTTGTAGAAAGCTAAGTAAGCTTTGTAAGTATGATAAATATCTATTTTTGATGCAACTTCGAAAGGAGCATGCATAGAAAGTAAAGCAGTTCCACAATCAACAACATCCATTCCATATGCAGATAAATATTTAGCGATAGTTCCACCACCACCTTGGTCTACTTTCCCAAGTTCAGTAGTTTGCCATAGCACATTATCTTTATTGAAAGCTTTTCTTACATCAGCAACAAATTCAGCATGAGCTTCATTTGATCCACCCTTACCACCAGATCCGGTAAATTTAGTTAAGCAAACTCCATAACCTATTTTTGCAGCGTTCATTGGTTCATTTACACTTTTCCAAGCAGGATCAATACCAGCATTTACATCAGAAGATAGTAATTTTGAGTTTTCTAATGCTTTAATCAGCACATTATAATCTTTATTTCCGTTCAGTTGTAAAACATCGTTAACCATTCTTTCCACAATATTCGAATCAGCACCTGAATTACCTGCAGATCCAATTTCTTCTTTATCAAAGAAAATCATCATAAGATTTTTCTTAATATCTTTTTCTTTGATATCAAATAAAGCTTTCATTCCCAAGAAAGAACAAACTCTGTCGTCTTGACCGTGAGAACCGACAAAACTTCTGTCAAATCCGATATCTCTTGCATTTCCAGCAGGAACTAATTGCAATTCCGCACTTACAAAATCTTCTTCCACAATACCATATTCTTTATTTAGAAAATCTAAGATAGCAAGTTTAACTGCATCTTTTTCATGCTTGAATTTGTAAGGTATTGATCCAACAAGAATATTTAATTGCTCACCTTCAACTATTTTTGCAGGTGTTTTCTTGTACTGATCTTGAGCTAGATGAGGTAGAATATCATTGATAGTGAAAACAGGATCAGTTTCTTTTTCACCGATATTTACTTTTACAGTTTTACCATTCTCTAATATTATTACGCCGTGAAGTGATAAAGGTCTTGTAACCCATTGATATTTCTTTATTCCACCATAATAGTGAGTTTTCATATATGCCATATCTTCATCTTCGTAAAGAGGGTATTGTTTCAGATCAATCCTAGGAACATCAATATGAGCTCCGTTCATCAAAAAACCTTCATGAAATTTCTTTGGATCTTTTACATGGACCAATGCACCTGCAACACCATCGTAGTTTAGAAAAAGTTTTTTGTCACTTTTTTTGGCTTTCTTGATGTCAACAAATCCAAACTTTTTAGCAAGCTTGGCTATTGTATCAATTGATTCTCTTTCAGTTTTACTGGAGTTAAGGAATGTCTTATAGTCCTCTGAAAGGGCCATAACAGTATCAAAGTCCTTTTTTTTAAGATCATCCCAACCATTTTTTTTCTTAAACAGCAGTTTTTCACCTAACTTTTCAAGATCAGATTTTTTTTCTTTTGCCATTGTTTTCTCCGGTTTATTTTAAATTTTACAAAGCAATTTAACGTTAGAATATAATATCCAATACCAAATTTGTCAAACCATTTTATTTGCAAAAACTGAGTATAGATTTTGAATATCGGTAACTGTCACTTTAAAGGTAAACTTGATATTAATCATTAACTTTTGTGTTGTTTATTTTATATTTATATATTACTATAGTCATAATCAATATAGAAAAAAGACTATATTGTTGAAATAGTCAATAACATTTAAATTGAGAGGATGGATGATGATAATGAAAAAAGTAATATTAGCTCTTATTGTTTTCAGCTTTGTGCTAACAGCGGGAGAATTAAAAAAAGCTCCTGATTTTAAACTGAAGGACATGAAGGGTAAGACAGTTGAGTTAAAAGATGCTTTCGAGAAAGGACCAGTTCTAATTGATTTTTGGGCTTCATGGTGTACTCCTTGCAAAGAAGAAATGCCAATTTTCAACAAACTTTATAATAAATACGAAGAAAAAGGTCTAAGTATGTTCCTGATTACGATTGATAAAGGTGGAGCTATTCAGAAAGCTAAAAACTTTGTAAAATCAAAAGGATTTGAATTTACTGTGCTATTTGATAAAGGTAAAAAGGTATTTAAAAAATTTGGTGGCAAATCAACAGTTCCTGTTACATTTATCTTAAATAAGAATGGAGAAATTGTTTTCAAGCATGATGGAAAAGGAACGGAAAAAATGTTTGAAGATGCTATCATCAAAGCTTTTGGCGATAGTTTGGCAACTGAAATAATAGAAGAAGAAAAAAGTGAGGAAAATTCCAAATGAAGAATCTAAAATTATTATTCATGAGTGTGATGATATTTTCATCAATGATCTTCTATTCATGTCACACTGAAACACCGATCAGTGTTGACTACGAGTCTCCTGAAGTACAAAGGGTTGTGATGTATAACATTGCATCTACAGATACTCTGTATGATTCTCAGTTCTTTGAAATTAACACAGATACATCTTTTGTTGATTTCAATCAAACCCTAGAAAGTATTGACGGTGATTTTAATTTTGATATTTCAGTTGTAGATAACGGAAACCTTTACAATGTGACACTTTTTGCTAAAAATGTGATCAAAGATAGCCTAGTCCAGCTTGGATCAAAAAGAATTGATTCCGATGGTAATTTAACATTTGCAATAAATGTGTCTGATTTCCCTGCAATACAAGATAGCAGTTTACAGCAGTTTTATTTGTATTTTCTAGTTTCTGACGAAACAGACAATACTGAGACATCTTCCGAATTAGGTTTTGATGTTGAAAAATTATTCATCCAAGAAAAACTTTACAATGAATTCGGAGTACTTTTAAATACAGGAAGTAATCCTGTTGACTTTAGAGAAAAAGTTGAAGAACTAACCTTTTTTCAATTTTTGGCTAAAGGTTGACTTGCTTGCTTAGAAGAGGCAGTTGCCTTTAAAAAGATGTACGAAAATAATGATTATGATAATGAAAAATTTACACATTCTATGTTTGGGGATTATACATTTAGAGATAATAGAGAATTTGGAACATTTAAAAGTGACAACAACCTACCATATGATTGTTTTTGGGATGGAACAGGTGATGTAAAGCACTTCTTCGCTGATCAATTAGGTGCCCTTATTTTAAATGATGTATTCGCTGTCATGCCAAATGGAATAATGATAAAATATGATTTATTTGTAGATGGGGATTTTGAAGAGTGGACTCATAGTATGTACGAACAGGCTTATCCAAACTAAATAAATTCGAGGAAGAAGAGTGAAAAAAATAATTTTGATAATAATTTTCGTTTTTGCAGGTTTGATTTTTGCAGAAGAATTTGAAATATCCGCAACAAATACAATTAAATTCGGAATAGGTAGTGAATGGGCAGGAGACTTAAAAAATATTGAAGTAAAAAAACAATATATCCAAAATCATATCAATGTTGAGGCAAGTAAAGGAAACTTTTCGTTAGGTTTTACATATGAAGCCGCAGATTCAAGTGAACATAATGAGGCTCTTAATGAATTTACAAAAAAGTATTTTAAATATTCTAACAATGACATCACGGTAACTGCAGGCGATTTTTATGGTACATTTGGAAGAGGTGTCGTTTTAGACTTAAAAGAAGAAAAAGCAGATTTCTTTGACAGCAAAGTAACGGGTGGTAAGGTAATGTATGAAGGGAATTACTTCACACTACAAGCTTTAGGTGGTAAAAGCTACTTTAAGGCTATAAATGATGTTATATCCAGTAATAAAATTGTGTATCAAATGAATAATTCATTATTGGGAGGAGAAGCTGTAATAAATCTTAGTGAAATATTCAAGATGGAAGATTATATTTTTGGTATTGGGGGATCATATCTCTTCATAAAAGGGGATGATTTTACTGACACGGATCTGGTAACAGATGATATTTACGAATCTGTCTTTATTGAACAAACAGAGATAGGTGGTATCAGCCTAAGCGCTAGTGCTTTCGATTTTGATTTTTTTAATGAGTATGCAATCAAAAATACACAAAGGTCACCATCAAAACAAGGATGGGCAAATTATACATCTTTAGCTTATGCAAGAGTAGGTTTTGGATTAACTGTGGAATTCAAAGATTATT
This sequence comes from Candidatus Delongbacteria bacterium, assembly GCA_027858225.1. Classification (GTDB taxonomy): domain Bacteria; phylum UBA4055; class UBA4055; order UBA4055; family UBA4055; genus WTAK01. Next base: position 4,017 of record JAQIDB010000019.1, on the reverse strand, counting down.
ATCAATATGCTGCAAATCCAAATGCAACAGTTTCAGGATTTACTCCATACCAGAACGGACCTGAATTGACTATCGATCATACTTCTCACTTGCTTAATACTCATCCCCATGAAATAAATCCAAATGATGAAATAGGTTATAAGATATCGATCTTAACTCAGCCAGTAAAAAACATTGATGTTTCAGGGATCTTTGCTTTTGCATCAAAGCATAACGAAGATGCAATCATGCCGGAGTTTTCAAATGATTATTTACCATATATAGATTCATGGTTCGATGTAAAGTATGACGCTGATAAATATAACTTAGCAGTAGGTGGTGGATATTTGTATGACTCCCCCCTATCAAAGGGTGACAACCAGCTTATAGTGCCTGGAGATGCAGATTCATTGGTTTACAGTGATAAAAGAATAACATTCTTGACGGAATTTCATTATGAACTGAATGAAAGTTCGAGCTTAATGCTTGCAGGAGAATATCAAACTGTGACAAATGAACTTGAGGACGAAGAATACAATGATATTTATGTTGCAGCAGAATACGCATATCCTGAGTATGGTTATTTAAATATTTCACTGATCACAACTTCCCAGGAAGTAGCAGAAAATTCTCCTGATTCGTGGTTGGGATTTGAAGCAGGATTGAATATCTACGAAAATCATAAACTGGAATTATTTTACGGAAGAGAAAGAGCGGGTATCAAATGTTCAGGTGGAGCATGTAGGCAAGTGCCCGAATTTGATGGTTTTAGGATGACATTAATATCAGAATTTTAGATAAACGAATGTAGAAACATAATGAAATAAAAAAAGTCCCAACTTATTGGGACTTTTTTTATTATAAATATACAATTTACTTTACAAGGACCATTTTTCTTGTCATTGAAGTGTTATCAGCTTTTAATGTATAGTAGTAAACACCAGTACTATAGTTGGAAGCATCAAAATTAACTTTGTGAAGCCCTTTATTAAGATTACCATCTACTAAAGACTCAACTAACTGTCCTTTGTAATTGTATACATTAAGACTTACAACACCCTTATCCTGAATAGAGAAATTTATCTCTGTAGTAGGGTTGAAAGGATTTGGATAGTTTTGATACAATGTTGTACTCTTTGGAGTAACACCTTCCTCAATGGAAGTTTTAGAAACAAGTTGCATATCATCAAAAGCAAACTGAAAACCATCATTCGATTCATAAACAAAAGCAATATTACCTGTAATTCCACTGTAAGCACTTAGGTCTAGAATCATTTCAGTAGCATACTCATTAATCGGGTCAGATGCAGATGAAACACTTAATACAACATCCCAATTTCGTCCTGTTTTTACAAGAACATGAAATTTTGTGATCCAGCTATTACCAACATCATTAAAATACCACATCCAAAATTTCAAATCATAATCTCCATCAAATGTAATCTCAGGAGTGATCATCCAGTTGAAATCAGGTGCTGTATAACCTATAGCTGTAGAAAAGTCACCTGAATGCATATATTTAACATCTCCGAAACTTGCTTCGTCACAATGGAACCAAGTAAGACCACCGGGATCCACAAGATTTAATCCATCTAAGGTAGTATCATATTTAAGCTGCCATCCATCAGGAGGCCAGTTTGATCCTTCAAAATCTTCATATAGTAAAGATGCTATCCATTCAATATCATAGATAATGGATTCTGTAGAATTTCCACCGATATCTGCAGTCAATATTTTTATAGTTCCCATAGTTGGATCTGCTTGAGCAGGAATTACACAAGTGTACTGAGTTAATAATTTTGAACTTTTTGTAGATATCCCACTTGTTGCCTTTGCGTCTGCAATAACAGATCTATTGATTTTAGCTGCAGGAATCATGTCAATTGTAGTTGGAATACCATCAATTGTGTACTGACATCGAACATAATCAATTGAATTAGGATCATCCACACTTACTTTAATGGTCATATCATTATTGATTCCTTGAGTATTACCATATAAATTAGAAATAATAGGTGCATCTTTATCAATATAAATAGTAAACTCGTATGTAGCTTCTTCTGTGTTTAAAAGATCAGATCCTTTAAGTATAACAGCAGAAGATCCAACTTCGGTATCACTTACTGTTATTGTAAGTAAGTCTCCATTTAATACAACGTCTACTGCACTGGGATTAGAATTGTTTTCTAAAGTTACAGTAATATCGTCTCCTTCCACATCCCCAAACACATTTGATATGTCAAGATTTTCCACATGTCCCTGTAAGTAATATTTGTCGTCTATAGGAAAGTTAACATATACGCCTTCTGTTGGGAAAGAATCTATTGCATCATCCATAGCTTGCCAGAAATTTGCAGAATCGAAATATGGTCCCCCACTGCTGTCGTAATATACCTTATTTTGGAAACCTATAATAACGTATGTAGGCGTACCACCCACGTAAAACCCGCTTGCACCGATAGCTTGGTAAAGTCCACCCGGATCAGTAACATGTACCGGATAATTTTGATTTGTCCAATTTTCAGTACCTACCCAATAGGCCTTATTCTTATAAGGTCCGTCTGGTGCATCTGGTCCGTATTTATTTGTCCATTCCTCAATTAAGACTGGAGCCCCCAGTCCACAGTAAGATCACCACGTCTGCCCCATAAATAAAAATACGGGTTTCATTTCAGATGTTTTTGTAAAAATATCTGAAGAGTTACCAATTTCAGGATGTCTGGCAGGTCCTTCAATTGTCCAACTGATATTATCAGCAGGTAAAACGGTGTCCCCAACTGAATATTGTGCTAAAGCACTTACAGTTAGTATGATCAAGAAGATCATTAATAATTTTTTCATTCAATTACTCCTTCTTTTTTTTGCTTTATTTAAAACATATATAATTGATTAATTACATTCTAACAATGTCATGTGTCATAACAACACAAAAAAGGTATTAACCCTATTTTAATACTTACTTCAAATAAAAAATCCCGAGAAGAGATACATTCGGGACTTTCTTTCTGTTAGTACTTTATTCAAGTTTAACAGGCTTAATTGTTTAATCAAAAATAAAGTTCCAATATACTTTATTTTATTTTGCTTTTTTCCACTTTCACCTTAGGTGATTCAACCTGAATTGTTTGTGGAATTTTACTTTTTGCATCAGTTGCAATTACATAGAAAAATTTCTTAGCATCTAATGTATTTGACCACTCTGCACCATTGAATGTTCCAGAGTTGTCTATTGCGAATGTGCCATAAGGATCAACTGAAGAATAAACAATATAGCTTGTAGCTGAAGGAACAACATCCCAAGTAATCGTCACATCAGTACCATTATTTGCTGTAACGACATTTGTAGGTGCAGTAATGTTAGCTTGAGGTGGTAATTCAATGAACTGGATATAGTCAACCCATGCCTCATCAGTACCACCATCTTCAGCAGCATCCTTTATATAAGCCCACTTGAACGTATGAGCACCAGCCGTTACGCTATAGATTGCCTGCTCCCATCCTGTAACACCACTAAGTTTACCTTGTTCAATATTATCAATATAAAAGAATAAGAAATCCCAATCTAGTTCGGATGAAGTTTTTTGATTAAATCCAATCAATCCATCTAAAGTATATGTCACATCCAATTCAATTGTTGTACTTCCATCATCTCTTACGGATCCGGATTGCGCACAGTATGTACCTTCAAACGGCGTAGTTGTTGCAACTGTCCAATCTCTTGCTCCCTGACCAAGACTGGATAGTGCCCACACATAAGTTCCTGTCAAATTACCATCTTCGAAATCTTCAATATTAGTATATTGAGGATCTGAATCATATACAGTAACAGAGATTTCACTTGTAGCAATATTATTATCAATATCTCTACCCTCAAGTGTGATAATCGCCTCACCTGCACTAGACGAGCTAGCAGTTATAGTGGTAGTGTATATTAAATTGTGTCTGAGGACAAACTAATGTTATATTAGCATAATAACCAAAAAATGTTAAATAACAAAGGAGTCTGCCCTCATGACAAAGATAAAAGAAAACCTTACG
>JAQIDB010000087.1 GCA_027858225.1 Candidatus Delongbacteria bacterium | reverse complement strand
CATGATGCAATTAGATATTCAAAAAACGCCGATTCTGATATCGATCGTAATTGACCTAATTTTAAAGAAACTAAAGGATATAAATTAGGAGAAGCACTCCTTGAAAAAGTAACAAATACTGAGTTTAATGAATTTATAGAAAATACTATACCTAGATTTATAGAAAAACAGCAAAGCAAAAGACGAAAGTAAAAAATTTATATACAGTATTTTTTTATTGGAATAAAAAGCACTATTTTATCACTTTACTTTTAGATAAATATCATAATACAATCATCGATTTGACTGTTTTATTACGAATAAAAGGACTAAAAATGAATAACTTAATAAAAATTATAGCAAAAGAGATTAATTGCTCAGAAAACTCTGTTAAGACAGTATTAAATCTCCTATCCGAAGGTTCAACGATTCCGTTCATTGCTAGATATAGAAAAGAAATGACAGGTGGGCTTGATGAGGAGCAACTTAGACAAATAGATGAAAGAGCAGGTTATCTAAAGACTTTAAATGCTCGAAAGACTACTATTTTAAAGACTATTACTGAATTAGGTAAACTCACACCTGAATTGTCAGCAAAGATCGCAGAATGCCTCTCAAATACAGAATTGGAAGATATTTATCTACCTTATAAACCAAAAAGGAAAACTCGTGCTTCTATTGCAAGGGGAAAAGGACTTGAGTCTTTAGCTCTTTTCATTTTGAACAATCCGGATTTTTCAGGTGATGTAGAAAGTGTTTATAGGAAGTATATAAACAAAGATAAAGGTGTTGATGATATTGAGATAGCCATTGCAGGTGCAAAAGATATTCTAGCTGAAATGATATCAGAACATGCTTCAATAAGAAAGTTCTGCAGAGAATATTTACAAAATAGAAGTACTATCATCTCTATCAAAGCTAAGGAAAAGGTTAAAAAAGTTATTGAAGATGATGATGAACCTCAGAAAAATACGAGTTATTCTCAACAGTCTGAAAAGAAAGCAAAGGATGTATACCAAATATATCACGATTTCAAAGCCGATGTTCGTTCAATAAAACCTCATCAAATCCTGGCAATAAATAGAGGAGAGGATGAAGGAATTTTAAAGATAACCCTGGACTATGATAAGGAATATTTAAGCAAAGTTATAAAAAAGCGATTCTTTCATACTGATAGATCAAGCTTTAACGAATTGATCGATGAAATTATAAAAGACAGCTGGAAAAGATTATTATTTCCGTCCCTTCAGAGAGAAGTAAGAAATGAACTCACCGTTAAGGCTGAAATACATGCTGTGGAAGTATTTGCAACAAATCTACGGCAATTACTTCTTCAACCTCCTTTGGTAGATAAAGTGATCATGGGAATTGATCCCGGTTTTATATCAGGATGTAAAATAGCAGTGATAGATACTACAGGTAAGTATTTACATGGTGAAACGATCTATCCTCATCCTCCACAGAGAAAATCAACTCAATCTATTGAAATTATGGTATCAGCTGTAAAAAAATATAATGTTGAAATAATTGCCATCGGAAATGGAACTGCTAGTAGAGAAACAGAATCGTTAGTTTCTGATATGATCAAAAATAATAATCTTGAGTGTAAATATTTAATAGTTAATGAAGCAGGAGCATCTGTTTATTCAGCATCAAAATTAGCTAAGGAAGAATTTCCCGACCTTGAAGCATCTATGAGAGGAAATATTTCAATTGCTAGAAGGGTTTTGGATCCTTTAGCTGAACTTGTAAAAATAGATCCAAAGTCTATTGGTGTAGGATTGTATCAACATGATATAGATCAAAAGATGCTTGTTTCAAAATTGGATAATGTTGTTGAATCTGTAGTGAATCATGTCGGAGTAGACCTGAATACGGCCTCAAGTCCTTTACTTACTCAGGTTTCAGGTATAACTAAAAGATCAGCTGATAAAATTATCAATCTACGAAATGAGAAAGGCTTTTATAAAAGTCGTGCTGACTTGAAGAAGATCACAAAAATGACTCCTAAAGCTTTCGAGCAGTGTGCAGGATTTTTAAAGATTAGTAATGGTCTCAATCCTCTTGATATTACTTTTATACATCCTGAAAGTTATGCTGCAGTGGATAAATTGCTTTCAATATATGAAGTAGATCCAAATAAGATCGGTCAGAGTGAATCAATTGAAAAGATAAAAGCGATTAAACCTTCATCTGAGCTTGCAGAAAAAATTGGAGTTGGACTTCCAACTTTGCTTGATATTCTAGAAAATCTTCAGAAACCGGGAAGAGATCCCAGAGAAGAATTGGACAAACCTATTCTTCGTACCGATGTGCTAAAAGCTGATGACCTAAGTGTTGGAATGAAACTTAAGGGAACTGTTAGGAATATTGTAGATTTTGGTGCATTCGTAGATATTGGGATAAAGCAGGATGCACTTGTTCATGTTTCTCAAATGGCTGACAAATTCGTGAAAAATCCTCTGGATATCGTCAAAGTCGGTGATATCGTTGATGTTACTGTGTTTTCAATTGATAAAGATAAAGGTCGTGTTGGTCTGAGCATGAAGAAGACCTAACCGTAGGGTCGGGGTTCACCTCCGACCTAAATCGCTTCCAGTTCTTCCCATCTTTCATATTTCTCTGGTAATATAATATCAAGTTCGGCATGTCTGTTCTGAACTTTTTTTATTTCAGATACATCTTGTTTGAAAAATTCCGCACTAGACATAGTATTCATAAGATCTGCTTGTTCAGCTTCAAGTTTCTCAATAAGCGCAGGTATATCAGCTAGCTCATGTGTTTCTTTAAACGTAAGTTTTCTAATCTTTTCTTTTTTTCTGACTTTTTTAGGAGATTGAGATTTGTTAACTGCTTCTTTTTTCTCTTTCCAATTTTCATACCCGCCAATATACTCCCCGATAGTTCCATCAGGTTGGAAAATAATAGAACTTGAAACCACATTATTGATAAATTCACGGTCATGACTAACGATCAGCACTGTACCTGCAAATTCCAAAAGTAGAGATTCAAGTAGTTCAAGAGTTTCTTGATCAAGATCGTTGGTAGGTTCATCAAGTACAAGAACATTAGCTGGTCTGGTAAAAAGTTTTGCTAAAAGAAGCCTGTTCTTTTCACCACCGGATAAATTCTTAACAGGTGTGTTCATTCTTTCTTTTGAGAATAAAAAATCCTGAAGATAAGAGAAAATATGTCTTTGGTGACCATTGAAATTTACAGAATCTTTTCCTTCAGCGATATTCACAAGAATAGATTCGTTTTCATTCAAAACTAATCTGGTTTGATCAAAATATGCAATTTCTAAATTAGCACCATGCTTAACACTGCCTTCCTGCGATGTAAGTTCGTTCAATAAAATTTTCAAAAGAGTTGTTTTGCCACATCCGTTCGCACCTAAAATCCCGATCTTGTCACCACGCATAATAGCAGTGCTAAATTTATTCAATATTTGCTTGTCAGGATATGAGAAAGTCAGGTCTTTGGCTATGATAACTTGTTTACCACTTGCATTCGTCTGTTGAAGGGCAAAAGTTGATGTACCAGTAAATTCTCTACGTTTCTCTCTTTCATTACGTAATTTTTCAAGAGAACGGACTCTACCTTCATTTCTTGTACGTCTGGCTTTAATACCTTTTCTTATCCAGACTTCTTCAATTGCTAGCTTTTTATCAAAGATACGATTTTCCTCTTCTTCGATCGCTAGATCAGATTGTCGATATTCTAAGAAGGTATTATAATCAGTTTTCCAACCACGGATATTGCCACGATCAAGTTCGTGTATTGAAGTTGCAACTTTTTGCAAGAAAGCTCTATCATGTGTTACAAAGACTAAAGTTTTATTATATCTGGCGAAGAAATTCTCAAGCCAGATTATTGAACTTACGTCAAGATGATTTGTAGGCTCATCTAATAATAGAATATCAGGTTCTTTTACAAGTTCACGAGCGAGAATAGTTCGTCTTTTTAATCCAACAGAGAGTTCTTCATAGTTTTGTGTTGGATCAAGATCCAGTTTTGTAATAACCTTATCAATCATAGGTGTATTATTTGTCCATTCGTCAACAGCTTCTGATATGATTTGATGTACTGTGCCTGACATTTCAGGGATTTCCTGACTCAAATATCCTGTTGTTATTCCTTTTTTTCGAACAACTTCGCCTGAATTGGCATCCAGAGA
>JAQIDB010000025.1 GCA_027858225.1 Candidatus Delongbacteria bacterium | reverse complement strand
CATTTTATGTCCTAATGTGATATATGATTTTGAGGTTAACTATATACCTAAGAAAATATTAATCTTTTACACTTTTTGCAAGAATTTATTCTGTTAATTATGACACAGTCTGCTTGTGGTCGTCCAAAAGGGAATTATTATAAAAAATAGGAGTTAAATATGAAAAAGTTTTTGATAGGTTTTTTGATCGGTGTAGCAGGATTAGCGATATTTATGACTATTTACATGATGATGTATTCCCAGGGAGTAATTGAACCTTTTGAAGCAGGGGAGAAGGCTTCTTCAGAGAAAGTACTTATAGCTTCCCAGGGAAGTGAGTATAAGAATATGTTTGTTAAGAAGATTATTGAAAAACTAAAAAATGATTCTCTATTTATAAAAGTAATTGATGTCACTGAGATAGAGAAAGAGAATATAGATGATTTTAAAGCTGTATTGATCATTAATTCCATTGAAATGTATGATATGCAGGAGAACGCAAAAGGATTTCTTTCATCAGGGAACATTGATAAAGTAATTATGGTCGCAACATCAGGGAATGGGTCAATGGGACCAAAAGATAATTCCATTGATGCTGTTACAACAGCTTCTTCAATCGAAACTATAGATCAGAAAGTTCAAGAAGTGATTAAAAAAATAGGAGATATTGATGCATATTAGTACTCAAAAAAATATAGAAATTAAATCACCGGCAGATAAATTTTTCTTTTCAAGAATATTTCCTCTGATATTTCTAGCTTCAGGTATCGGTCTTTTCTATGTAGGGTATACAGATATGGAGCTTGCAAAGGAAAGTATCACTTGACCGGATGTTGAAGGTAAGATAACATCTTCGAAAGTAATAAGTGAAACAAGTAGAGATAGCAAAAAAAGAAATTCAACGACATATAGTGCTCATATCGAATATTATTACATAATAGCTGACAAACTTCATACCGGAGACAACGTTTCTTTCGGAGATTACGGTTCTGGAGACTGGGATCAAGGGTGGTACATGGGTAATGCCGATAATTGGAGTTGTATTAACTCTTGTCGGGATCATAATGATGTTCGCTATACCAAATGCTATGAATAAAAAGGAAGAAAAGAAAACGGCACTTGAAGAAATGCAAAATTAATGGGGAAATTATGAAATTTAGACTAATCATCATTTTATTAACAGTGATTCAACTATTCTCAATTGAACCGAATTTCATGTCTGACCCAGCGATATCACCAGATGGAAACACTGTATGTTTTAGATATATGCAGGATCTTTGGACTGTTCCATATGATGGTGGAGATGCAAAAAGATTAACCTCAGTGAAAGGATCAGATTCGAATCCTGACTATTCGCAAAATGGGGAATTTATCGCATTTAACTCTGATAGAGATGGTTATAATTCTGTTTATGTTATGCCTTCAGAGGGTGGAAAGGCTGTAAAAGTTATCACAGGGGATTATATCATAGTTGATTGGTATAATGATTCAGAGCATTTACTTATTGTAAAAGGTCAACGTTTTGTTGGAAATAAAATGTATAAAGTCAAGCTTGATGGCACAAATCTAACAGATTTGAGCATGCTTGGATTTCATTATTCTGATCTGTCTAAAGAGAATGACAAGTATGTATTCTGTCATAGAGGCGATCCTTTCAGAGAAAAGTTCACTGGTAGCACAAACGGAAGCCTTCATATTTTTGATATTAAAACAAAAACATATTCAGATCTTTATGATTCTCCGTATACTGAAAGATATCCGGTGTTCTCAAAAAATGGAAATGGAATTTATTTTGCTAGGTCCGATAGTAATTTCTTCCAAATATGTAACATTGCGAAAGATGAAATTGGTAAAAAAGATCCTAAAGTAAAGCAATTAACAAATTTTAAAGATTGGTCAGCTAGAGATATTTCGATAGCTTATAAAAACGATAGAATGGTTTTTGAGTTCTTTGACAATATTTATAAGCTTGATCCAGTTGATAATGTACCAAAAAAGCTGGAAGTGAATATTAAAGAAGATTTCATTGAAAATCCTATCAAAATTCAGAATAATGCTTCGACAACAGACAGATTTTTTGTATCACCAAATGGAAATTGGGTACTTTTTAAGTATAAATTCGATCTGTTCGCTGTTCCTTACGAAGGTGGCGAAGTTGTTCAGGTAACTGATGATGCGAACGGCATTGAGGATTTTGTAATAACTAGTGATAATAACACAATTTATTATTCTGCTTTTATCAAGGGTGAATTGAAAATGTTCAAAACATCAGTGAAAGATCCAAGTAAATCTGAGATGGTGGAATGGAGTAAGGATAAATTTATCGAATGGATCAAGATAGTAAAAGGTAAAATGCTGGTTTACTATTCAAAGGGTGATGATAGAAGAAGACTTGCAATGAAAGATCTTAAGAAAGATGAGTTTAACGAGCTTGTACCTGATAAGTATGTTGCAGATGTTGAACTTTCAGAGGATGGCAATCTTCTACTTTATACTGATGTTGTTGGAGGTCTCTGGAGTAGGAATCTTTATTTACTTAACATAAAAGAGAAGAAAGAAAAATTACTTTTCACTTATTATGACTGGTTCTGGGGTCTAGTTATTGACCCAAAAGAGGAGTTCCTTTTTTACAACAGAGGTGAAAATGTATATAGAACTGATCTGAAGAAATTAACTGACTTCCATTTCGAGAAAGATAAGTGGAAAGATATTTTTGAACCAAAGAAGAAAAAAGACTTAAAGAAGGATAAGAAAAAAGAGAAAAAAGAACCTTCAGAATTTTTCACTGATAATATAAAAGAAAAAGAAGTTAAGCTTCTTTCTAAACCGGGTATGAATTATATAGTTAAGCTCACAAAAGATCAGAAAATATACTATATAAATGAATTTGATGATGGAATATTTCTACGCAAAACTGATTTTCAGGCCAAGGAAGATGAACTTATCACTGAGATCAAAGGTGGTAAGATCGATAATGTAACTTATTCAGATTCAACAGGAACTATCTCTTATTTGCAAAACAATAAGATCAAGACATTTGAAATTCAGTCAAAAAAGATCAAAGATACTCCGTTTACGATCAAATATTCTTACGATCAACAGGATATCTATAAAAAGGTGTTTGATGAAGTTCATACTGCTTTCAGAAGAGGATTCTATGATCCAAAGATGCATAATGTTGACTGGGTCGGAATGGGGGAAAAATTTGGTTCTTATGTAAAGAATAATCAGACATCTGAAAGTCTCCAAAGTATTATCAATGAAATGATTGGAGATGTGGATGCTTCTCACACAGGATATTATCCTGTAAGATCAAACCAGGTGATAAAGCTTCCAATGGCAAAAATCGGAGCTGAGTTTGATTATCTTAACCGTCTTGAAAAAGGTATTACAATTTCAAAAGTGTATTTTAAGAGTAAACTTGCTTCAGTTCATGGTATAAAAACTGGCGACATTCTACTTGAAGTCGATGGTGAACCTATAGAAAGAAATACTGATATTGATATGCTTTTCCTTAATAAAGTTGCTGATAGGATAAAACTGAAGATCAAATCCGGTAAAAAAGATAAGATCGTTAAGATCAAAGGATTATCTGGTGATTATAATCTTAAGTATGAAGACTGGGTGAATGACAGAAGAAAAATGGTCGATGAATTATCCGGTGGTAAGGTCGGTTATCTTCATATTCAGGGAATGGATGATCCATCTTATGATAAATTTTTAGATGATATTTTCTCTGATAATTTCAATAAAGAAGCTTTGATTATTGATGTGAGATACAATGGTGGTGGAAGAACACATGATAAGTTAATTGAAGTACTTACAAAGAAGCAATATGCTTACAGCAGCAATAGAAGAATGGATCAGGCGGAAATGAAGAAAACTCCAAGTGACATTTGGGATAAACCTAGTACTGTTCTCATCAATGAGAGTTCATTCTCAGATGCTGAGATATTTCCAAGTCTGTATAAAGAGCTTAAGATCGGTAAAGTTATCGGTATGCCGACAAGTGGTGGAGTTATCGGTACAAGTCCACATAACCTTATGGATGGTTCATCTATGAGAATGCCTGGATATGGATGGTGGAGACTTGATGGTCAAAATATGGAAGGAAATGGAGCTCAACCTGATATCTTTGTGAAGATCCCTTTTGAAGATAAACTGAATGATAATGATCTACAGTTGAAGAGAGCTGTCGAAGAGATGTTGAAAGAGATTAATAAATAAAATCCGTACGAAATGGATTATAAATTTCGTTTTTTATTTGTTTGCCTTTTGCTATGAAAATCAGTTATTTTCATAGCAATGAAAATTATATCTAAATATATATCAAAAGAACACGCGTTTCCATTCTTTATGTCACTTGGTGTGATCCTTTTCATTTTTATACTTAATATAGTTATGAAAATGATGATTAAATTCGTTGGTAAAGGATTGGATCTAGTAGTCATCTTAGAATTTTTCTATCTGAGCATGGGATGGATATTAGCCTTAGCAGTTCCAATGTCAGTTTTAGTAGCAGCTTTGATTGCTTATGGCCGATTTGCTCAGGACAACGAATGGAGTGTTCTCCAATCCGGAGGAGTATCCATATATCAACTTATGGCACCGGGCTTGATTTTATCGATTTTACTTAGCTTAGGGATGATGTATTTTCACAATAATATTCTGCCTGAGATGAACCATCAGAGTAAGATACTTAAGCAATCAATAACGAGAAAGAAACCTCTAGCAGTTATTGAGCCAGGAATATTTGTAAATGACATACCCGGATTTGTGATCAAAGCAGAAACTGTTGATAATGAGAAAAATGAAATCTACAAAGTTGTGATCTTAGAAACTGCAATGAAGAATAAAGAAAGAAGGACAATTACTGCTGAGAAAGGTAATATTACTTACGATCAGAACACAAAACGATACAAGATCATTCTCTACGATGGTGAAATAGCTAATTTGGATCCAAAGAAACCGGATGGATACTTTAGGTCTAAATTCTCAAAAATGGAGCTTTTAAAGGAAGTTAGAGGGATCGATTTTGAGGTCAAGGATAAAGGTCGGTACGGTGATAGAGAAAAAAGTGTTGACAGTCTCAGAGCTAAAATCACTAGGTTAAAGAAAAAAAGAGCATCTAAAATTGCAATTTCTCAAGTTGAAGTTGAATATTACAAGAAATATGCTTTGTCGTTCGCTTGTATAATAATGTTCCTTATCGGAGCACCGCTCGGTTTGATGTCAGGCAGAGGTGGTATGGGAGCTTCAGCATCTATGAGTATTCTAATATTCACGGTATACTGGTTCTTTCTTATATCCGGTGAAGATCTAGCTGATAGGGGAAAGTCTGATCCTATGTGGGCAATGTGGAATGCAAATATTATTATTGGAATTTTATCATTGTTTTTGATACGACTGGCTTCAAAAGGAACTAAAATGCATTTTACATTTATAATAAATTCAATCTCATGGGTAAAAAAGGTGTTTACGAAAAAACGTAAAGACGACCTATAAGGGCGTCTCTTACTGGAATAACTATGATAAGAAGACTCGATATATACGTTCTAAAGAAATTTTTCATGACATTGTTATTTGCTATGGCAGCAATGATAATGATCTATGTTGTTATTGACCTTTTTGATCATTTGAATAAATTTCTTGATGCAAAAATGCCGCTTCTTGGCTATATAATCTATTACACTCTCAAGATTCCTGAGATTATCTCACAAATCTTTCCTGTGGTAAGTTTCATGTCTCTATTGTTTACTCTCGGAAATCTCTCAAAGTACAGAGAAATAGTTGCTATGATGACCTCCGGTATAAGTCTTGCCAGAATAGCCACACCTTTCATTATTGCGGGAATATTTCTCTCAGTTTTTCACTTTTATTTTTCAGAGATAGTTTTACCGATAGCTTCACGCAAGCATTATGAAGCCCAGAAATTCTATCTAAAAAAAGGAAGGAAATTTACTAAAAAATCGAATGAATATATTTATCAAGAGAAGAATAGTATTGTTTACATCAGTCATTACGACAATAGAACAAAAGTTGCTCAAGGTGTTTCAATTCAAGGTATAAGTCATGGAAGAATAACTTTTAGACTTGATGCTGAGACAATGAAATATAATAGCGATAAATGGTTGTTGAAAGATGTTACAAAAAGAAGTTTTTTCCCTGATTCAACATCATATAAGCATTTGGATTCATTACACATGTTCTTAGATTTTAAGCCTACAGATATTAAAGAAATCGAACTAAAACCGGTAGAAATGGGCTGGTTTGAGCTGGATGAATATATTTCATCGAAAAGAAAATTAGGCATAGATATGACTAAGTGGGAAGTTGAAAAAATGTCTAAGATCTCCTACAGCTTAATTACTCTGGTTCTAATATTACTTGCGATTCCTTTGAGTACGGGTAGAGTTCGTAGCTCAACCTCTGTAAGCTTCGGAATTTCTGTTGGAATTTCGTTTATATATTATTTATTGATAATTATGTTTAAAAATTGGGGTGCAGTGGGTACGCTAAATGTTGTTATTGCCTCCTGGACACCTGATATTATCTTTGGTTCGATTGGTATTCTCTTGTTGAAATTTACAAAATAGGAATATGAAACCTTTAACTATCAAAATATCGGATAAATTTGTACCTGAAAAGCAGTATGTCTTAAATTTTATTTTCAGAAATGTTCTGGGTCTTGAATATAACTTGATCTCCGAAGATCGAAAAGACTATATGATTGAATTGCCAAACGGTAAAATAATAACATTGGCCGATGATTTTTTCAATAATGTGACCGAAGATTATATTAATATTGAAAATATACCTGATAATATAACCATGCTTAGCTGCGGTGAAGTTTCCGAAATACCGATTATCTTTGGTAGTGATGTATTGTTTATCGACAAAGAGCATATTAGATGTGGTTTTGACTTAGTTGCATCGATATTCTTTATGCTGAGCAGGTGGGAAGAACTTGCAATTTCAGAAAGGGATTATCATGGAAGATTCCCTGGGGAATTAAGTTTAGCAGTGAAAGAAAAGTTTCTAGATAGACCGATTGTAAATGAATATATCGAACTTTTGATCTCATTCATTATTGAACTGGATCCTTCAGTTGCTGTGAAAGACCAGGAAAGCAAGATAACTTTAACTTCTGACATCGATAATTTTAAAAAGTACTCAAATTTTAATATTTTCAAGAAGTTAGGCGGTGATTTGATAAAAAGAAAATCTCCGAAAATGTTCTACCGAAATTTTAGAGAATTTTGTATGAAGTTCTTGCTCAATACTAG
Source organism: Candidatus Delongbacteria bacterium (assembly GCA_027858225.1). Classification (GTDB taxonomy): domain Bacteria; phylum UBA4055; class UBA4055; order UBA4055; family UBA4055; genus WTAK01. Next base: position 5,478 of record JAQIDB010000025.1, on the reverse strand, counting down.
AGATCCGTATGATACATTTGAAGAGCTTTTTGAACTTGCTGAATTGACTACAGAAAAACTGATGTTTTTTATACCTACTGCTGATAAGAGTACCTGTGACTCAGGTTGGTTTGAGAAGAATAAAGATATAGTAACTACAGCCAAATTCATTAAAGATAACGGGGGAGAGATCGGTCTTCATTACGGGTATGAATCTTTAGGTTCTGCTGAGAAGATCAAGGCTGAGAAGGAACTACTAGAAAAAAAGTTAAATATTAAAGTTGATTCCAATAGAGCACATTTTCTTAGATTTAATGTTGAATATTCGTTTGATAGTCTTCAAGCTGCTGGTTTTTCTAAAGATTATTCTCTTGGATACTCTAAATATGCAGGTTTTCGTTGTGGAACGAGTTACCCATTTAAAGCTTGGAATTTTAAAACTCGAAAGCCTTATGATATAGAAGTTCATCCGTTGATCGTAATGGATGCTACATTAAGTTCTCATAAAGAAATGAGTAAGACAGAGATCGCCGCGGTTGTTAAGAAATACAAACAGGTTATTGAAGCTTTCGGAGGAAATTTAATACTCCTGTTGCACAATTCTTCACCAAAGTACGTTTTTGAAGCTTTTAAGGAAGGATTGAAGTAGATAATCCCTATTTTTTATCATTGATTAATCTTATAAAAAATAAGATATTAAAAGACAAATAATATGAAGGACAAACTTTATGGATACTCAGGACTTAATTGATTTTATTAGCAATGCAGAAAAGAAGACACCTGTAGAGGTTTTGATAAAAGGTGATCTTGATGGTATTGACTTTTCAAAAGTAAAATATTTTGGTAATGATGATTTTGGTACGATCATAGGTGAATGGGATAACGTTGAACCTATCCTCCTTGATAATAGTGACCTTATAATCAATGCACATATAAAAAATGACAGAAGGAATTCTGCTGTACCGATGATAGATTATACAAATATAAATTCCAGAATAGAACCTGGTGTGTTCATCAGGGCGACAGCTGAGATCGGCAACAATTGTATTATCATGATGGGATCAGTGATAAATGTTGGTGCTGTGATTGGAGATGAGACAATGATCGATCTGAACGTAGTCATTGGTGGAAGAGCACTTATCGGAAAGAGGTGTCATATTGGAGCAGGATCAGTGATCGCTGGTGTAATCGAACCTCCATCAGCCCAGCCGGTTGTAATTGAAGATGGCGTTGTTATAGGGGCTAATGTGGTAATCCTTGAAGGCGTTAGAGTAGGAAAGAATGCAGTAGTTGCTGCAGGAGCTGTTGTTACAGAAGATGTTCCTGAAGGAATGGTTGTTGCCGGTACACCTGCGAAAGTAATAAAGAAAAGAGATGAAAAAACGAATTCAAAGACAGCGTTGGTTGATTCGTTACGTAAATTATAAAAATAATTATCCGTAGGGGAAGGCTCCCATGCCTTCCCTCTTCGATTTAAATAAGGAAAAAAATGAAAAGAATAATAATCCTCATAATAACATTAACAGCGATCTTATCGGCATTCGTAAAAACTCACGAATATGCGGAAGTAAAGATCTCCGGTCTTGTAGATATAAAATTCCTACAAGATAACAAAATTGATATCGACCGTACAAGTTTCAACGCAAAAAGTTTACCTGAGGCTGTAAAAGTATATGTCACAGAAGAGCAATATAAAATGTTGGGTGATGCAGGCTACACTGTTAGTTGGACACCTTTAAGAATCCCTAAAGATGTAGAGGATTTTACTTATAACGAGGATATAGGTGATTCAATGCTAACATGGGAAATAAGATATCCTGATATTTGTAAAAGGATACAGATAGGAACTTCAGTTCAGGGAAGACCTTTGTGGGTTTTAAAGATCACAGACAGTCTTGACATTGAAGAGGCTGAACCTGAAGTTAAATTTATTTCTACTATGCACGGTGATGAAGTAACAGGCATGGAAATGGAAATGTATATGATCGAGGATATTCTTTACGGATACCAGGCAGGTAATGATACTATGCAGTTCATTGTTAATAATACCGAATTATACATGATGCCTTTGATGAATCCAGACGGAATGGCTAATAATACCAGATATAATGCGAACTATATTGATCTAAACAGAAATTTCCCTGAAGGGACTTTTTATGACGCTGACAGTGTTAATGCTTCAACAATACCTGAAAATGACGCAATGATAAACTGGACGAAAGCTCATAATTTTATTCTATCGACAAATTATCACGGTGGAGCAGAAGTAGCGAATTACGTTTATGATAAGGATTTCGGTGTTGCAGGTGGTTCTTACGCTACTAGCCCTGATGATGCACATGCATTCTGGTTGGCTTCTGGATATGCTAGCAGAAATTCAAGATTGTTGAGTAGCAGTTTAGGTGTTGATGGGGTAATAAATGGATCTGACTGGTATACCATTGATGGAGGAATGCAGGATTGGAACTACAGATATCATAACGATATGGATATGACATTAGAAATATCAGGAGTCAAATGGCCTGATTTTAGTCTGATGGCAATGCATTGGCAAGAGAATAGGAATGCAATGTTCTGGTATCTATCAGCTGCTCATAAAGGTATTTACGGAGTAGTTACAGATTCGGTATCAGGTGTTCCTGTGGATGCAACAGTTGAAATCGCAGGAATTGATAAAATTTATTATACAGATCCAGATAAAGGTGATTATTACAGAATATTGAGACCAGGTACTTATTCAATGACATTTTCCTGCCCGGGATTTTTTCCACAGACAATTGACAATATAGTTGTGACAGATGATACAGGTGTTTTCAAAGAAGCTACAGAAGTGAATGTTCTACTTGTGAAAAATACAGGGATCGATAATTCAGAATTTACAATTGAAAATTTACAGCTGGAACAAAATTATCCAAATCCGTTCAATCCAGTTACAACAATATCTTTCATCAATGATAGAACTCAATTTATAAGTTTGAATATTTACAATCAAGCAGGTAAATTGGTAGAAAAAGTTATTGACAGTAAATTCACAGCCGGACGACATTCATTTGAATTTAATGCAGAAAAATTATCGAGTGGAATTTATTACAATGTGCTTAGAACAGAGGAAGGAATTGTAAGATCAAATAAAATGGTTTTCATAAAATAAATTACCGTAGGGGAAGGCTCCCACACCTTCCCGCTTAGGGTATTATATAAAAACGGGGAAGTAAAAATGAACAAAAAAGAAATGTTAACGATCGCAAAAGATCTGAATAATTTCATAGACAGATCACCTACAAGTTCACATTGTGTGATAGAATCAGAGAAAATCCTGAAAAAAGCTGGTTACAAAAAGATAGATGAAGCTGAAAAGTGGAATCTAAAAGCCGGGGATAAATTTTATATGATAAGACATGAAACTTCTTTGATCGCAGGAATAATGGGGAAGAAAAAACCTAATGTTGCAGGTTTTAGAATGATAGGTTCTCATACAGATTCTCCTGCAATAAAACTTAAGCCTAATTCTCTATATACAAAAGGTGGTTGTGTTCAACTTGCTACAGAGATCTACGGTGGACCAATTTTTGCGAGCTGGATGGATAAAGATCTTTCTCTTGCGGGTAGAGTAATAGTGAAAAAAGGGAAGAGCTATGAGGTCAAATTAGTTGATCTTGATAAGCTTATTTTCAATATACCTCAACTTGCGATACATTACAATTCAGATGTAAATAAAGCTTACAATATTAATCCTCAAGAGCATCTTGTACCAGTAATTGGTCTCAGTGAAGAAAAACTGACAGATGAATGGCTGAAGGATCTAATTGCTAGTAAATTAAAAGTTAAAAGCTCAGAGATCATAAATTATGATATGGAGATATATCCTGTACAAAAAGGTGTTATCTCAGGTTTTAACAGTGATTTTATTGTTAACAGAAATATTGATAATAAATCAATGGTTCATGCTTCTATTAATGCTATCCTTGACACAAAACCTTCAGATAGTACTCAGATCATAGCTCTTTATGATAATGAAGAAGTTGGTTCTTCTACTACAAATGGTGGTAATTCTACTTTGACTGCTGATATTCTTGAAAGACTTTCAGGTTCCAGAGAAGATTATTTCAGGGCAATAGCAGTATCTTACTATATGAGTGCTGACGGTGCTCACGCATTTCATCCTAACTATGTTGGTAAATTTGATGCTAATAATACTGTTTATCTAAATAAAGGTCCTGTTATAAAGGTAAATGCTAACACAAGGTATGCTACTACGGCTGAATCCTCTTCAGTTTTTGAGATGGTTTGTAAAAAGAAGAAAATACCTTATCAAAAATTTGTTAACAGGTCTGATGTAAGAGGTGGAGGTACTATCGGTTCAATGATCGCTACAAATATTGGTGTTAGGACTGTTGATGTTGGTACAGCATTGTGGGCTATGCATTCAACCCGTGAGACATGTGGGGTTGAAGATCATTCGAATATGATCCAAGCGATGAACGGATTTTTGGAATTTTAAAAAGGGTTCAAAATATTGAACCCGTACAAAACCGTAGGGGGACGATTTCTTATCGTCCCCTTTTTTATGGTTTATATTTAAAATGTTTTTTTCATCCTTTTCATTGCTTCTTCGATCGTTGATCTTGGACAGGCAAAATTGATTCGCATAAATCCTTCTCCACCAGCTCCGAAGGTAGATCCATCATTGAGACCTAATTTTGCTTCTTTAACCATTTTATCAATAAGCTCTTTTTGAGTATATCCATATTCTCTGAAGTCCAGCCAAGCAAGATAAGTTGCCTGTGGTCTATTCATTTTTATCTTAGGTAGATGTTCTTTGAAGAAGTTTTCCATATAATCAATATTACCTTCAAGGTAAGCTAACAACTCATTTAACCAAGGTTTCCCATATTTGTAAGCAGCTTCTCCTGCAGTGATCCCTAGTAGATTCGATCCATGAATACCTTTTGTATCCATATACTTCTGAAATTTCTTTCTTTTATCTTCATCAGGTATGATCAGTGCAGAAAAACCGAGACCGGCAAGATTAAATGTTTTACTCGGTGCAACACAGGTTATCGTATTCTGTGCAATTTTATCAGAGAGGGATGAAGTACATATATGTTCGTATCCTTTGAATACTATATCCTGATGGATTTCATCTGATATAAGCATAACATTGTTATCAGCACAAAGTTCACCCATTTTAGTTAGTTCTTCAGCAGTAAAAACTTTTCCAACAGGATTATGAGGGCTAGAAATGATCATCATTTTCGTATTCGGATCTGATAATTGTTCTTCTAACTGATCAAAGTTAATTTCATAACCATCAATAGTTTCTATGAGCTGATTATTTACAAGCTTTCGATTGTTCTTCTCGCAAGCATTTATAAATGGAGGGCTAATACCTTTTTTGTGTTGTTAAATTCGATATAACTTACTATATATTTGTCATTTAACTATGAATTAAAATTTGAGGAATTTCAAATGACTAAAAAAATGCATTTATTGTGGTTC
>JAQIDB010000005.1 GCA_027858225.1 Candidatus Delongbacteria bacterium | reverse complement strand
GAAACTGTTGTACCATCGTGGAAGTTAAACAATATCATTGAAGTTGTTCGGTCGGTTCACCCCTATGAAGAAGCAGTTATTGATATATATAAACTTGAGAATTTATCAGGAAATTTTGGACTTGGAGTAATTGGCGAACTTGAAAATGAAATAAGTTTGAAAGAATTTGCTAAAAATGCTGAAAAGACTCTAAACACTAGAACACTTAGAATCGCCTCAACATCTTCAAAGAAAATCAAAAAAGTAGCTGTATGCGGTGGTAGTGGATCCGGGTTTTGGCGACATGCTTTAAACTTAGAAGCGGACCTATTCTTAACTTCGGAATTTGGTCATCATCTTTACCAGGAGGCATCAAGTTATCTACATATTATTGACGCTACCCATCACGCTACGGAAATTGTTGCGTCAAAAGGATTGTTTGATTATCTTAATACAGAAATAAAAAATTGTAATATTCTTATTTCGCAAATGGATACAGATCCTGTCAGAAGCGTAAATGAACTATAATCATAAATCATATTCCTAAAAAGGGGTAATAAATGCAAAAAAAACTACAACTACTTACAAATCTTCAAGCCCTGGATACAAAGTTATCTTCAATTGAAAAAGCTAAAGGAAATCTTCCTTACCTTGTTAATGAGTTTTCTAAAGAAATCGAAGAATTAACTAGTGAGTTAGAAGTTCTAAAAAATGATTTTGATGAAACTAAAAAAGATCTTAATGACTCTAAAACAACTATTGATGAATCCAACACTTTATTAGGTAAATACAAAGATCAAAGAGGTATGGTAACGAATAATAAAGAATATGAAGCATTAGTTAACGAAATGGCATATCGAGAAAATCTTGTCGAGGAGTTAACTTTAAAGATATCAGAATCGAATATTTTACTTGAAAATAAAAAAGAACTTGTTGATGAGAAAAAAACTATATTAGAAGAAAAAATAGCAAGTTTGGCTGAAAAACAACAACAGCTAGATGCAAAATTATCTGAGACTGCAGATGAAGAAAATAAGTTAGCTGAAAAAAGAAATAAACTTGTTGCAAAAATTGACAAACAGTTATATAATCTATATGATAGAATATATAGGTCTAAGAATCTAATTGCTGTTGTACCTGCTGATGAAGGGCATTGTGGAGGTTGCTTTACTATACTTCCATCCCAAAAACTTTCAGAATTGAAGCGAAGGGACTCAATCGTTCAGTGTGATACATGTAGTAGGATTTTGATATATTCTTTCGAAGATGAAGGTAAATAAAGTTGGTTGGATGGTCGTGTCCCATAACATACATTGGGATAAGGAAAGTCCGGACACCAAAGAGTAGGATGCCTGTGAAAGCAGGGTGTAGAGATGCAACGGAAAGTGCAACAGAGAACAAACCGCTTTTAGCGTAAGTTAAAAGTAAGGGTGAAAAGGTGCGGTAAGAGCGCACCGCGGAAGATCGTAAGATCGTTCGGCATGGTAAACCCCATCCGGTGCAAGACCAAGTAAATCTTCCATTTCGAACTGCTCGTTCGAGCTTAGCTGGAAGAAGGGTCGGTCGCTAAGTAGATAGCTACGCAGATAAATGACCATCAATTCCTTGGGGAATTACAGAATTCGGCTTACAGACCAACTTTAAATTGTAATTAAAAAGTTAGATATAGATATGAGAATACTAATACCTACGGTGATATTACTAACTCTCGTTAGCATTTTTCCCAAAGTGCCTTTCAAGACTCTTTATATTGAAATAAGGAAAGAAAGATATGAAGGCGACCCTGAATTTTTAAATAATCATAAAAAAAATATCGACAAGCTTGATCTTTTTGTTTCCAATCAGAAAATATGGGTTGATGTTGAAAATAATTCATATTTGATGATCGAAGAACCTGCCGAAGGTAATAATATAATTGAAAAAAATGGTAAATTAAAATTCGAAGGTAGAGATTATACTTTAGATTATGGTTTGAATTTTGCTTGGGATGGAACTGGTGTTGAAGGAGAAAAGATCTTTGATAATTACACAACTGCTGTCCCAAATTACGAATTTTACCCAGCGAAATTAGTTAAAAAAGTTAAGATCACCACTGGTGACAGAATAAAGAGAAAGGCTCATATTTACGCATATAAATTTTATGATCCAACTGATCAGGATGAAACAAATGCTTATGTAAATGAGATAAAAAACAGCGATATGCCTGAAGAGGATAAAAATGTAGAAATACAAGCTGCGTTAGGTGCTCTTGAAAAAAAGGCAATAAAATATACTGAATGGATTTGGGTGGATATGGATGCTGAAACTCAAATGTTTCTGAGAAAATACGAAACAACAGTAGATGTTAAAACAATTTATGAAATTACAAAGTTGGACGTAAACGTACCGCTTGAGAAAGATGTGTTTGAAGATACTCTTTCTAAGTTCAAAGTTAAAAAAGTAAAAGGTTAGTATAAAAACTACTATACCAAATGAAGTAAAAGGTTACTTAGACTAACCAACAGTAATGATTTTATTAATATAATATAAATTAGGCCAAAAGTGGAAAAAAGATGGGAATTCAAAGATGATCCAGAACCCAATATAATTGATGAATTAATAAGCCAAACAGGGTTTTCGTTACCTATTCTCAAGCTACTAGTTTCAAGAGGTTACACAAAACCGGAAGATATTGAAACATTCTTGCATCCTGAAAATGTCGAATACCATGATCCTTTTTTAATGAAGGATATGGACAAAGCCGTTGAAAGAATAACTGATGCATTAGTAGATAGAGAAAACATTTTGATCTGGGGAGATTACGATGTTGACGGAATTACTTCAACTTCTATTCTATACTTATTTTTTCTTAGAAGACTCGGATTAAAAGTCGATTATGCAATACCCAATAGGGAATCTGAAGGATACGGTTTAAGCAAAGAAGGTATTTTGCAAGCGTCTAAAGATGGCGTAGACCTTATTATTACAGTTGATTGTGGAATTACTTCAGTACAAGAAGTAGCATATGCAAAAACACTGGGCATTGATGTCATTATAACCGATCATCATGAACCGGATAATGAATTACCCGATGCATACGCAATTATAGATCCAAAAAGAACTGATTGTAACTACCCTTACAAGCATTTAGCTGGTGTCGGTGTAGCTTTTAAGTTAATTCAAGGTATTCTTGCAAGTAACGATATGCCCCAAAAAATATCTGATAAATTCATAAATATTACTGCTATTGGTACTGCAGCAGATATTGTTCCAATGACAGGTGAAAACCGGAAAATTGTTTATGAAGGGTTGGAGACTTTAGGGAATTGTCCCAATATAGGATTAAGTACACTTCTAAAAAAACTTAATTTCTATGGAAATAAGGTCAAAGTAAACCATATTCTATTCGGTTTAGCACCTAGAATTAATGCTGTTGGAAGAATGGGAGATGCCGGAAGAGCGGTAAATCTTTTAATAACCAACGATACACACGATGCCAATGATATTGTTGAAGAACTGGAAAGGGAAAACAAACGAAGAAGAGAGCATGATGCTGAAACCTTAAGTGAAGCAATAAATATTCTTGAAGGTGTTGATAACTTTAACCCCAAAACAGACAAAGCTATTGTAGTTGCTTGTGAAAATTGGCATGTGGGTGTTATTGGTATCGTTGCATCCAGGTTGGTAGAAAAATACTATAGACCAAGTGTTGTAATATCTATCAACGATGGGATTGGCAAAGGTTCTTGCAGAAGTATTTCTGGGATCAATATCTACGAAGTTCTTAGGGAATGTTATGAACTTAATCTTTTAGAGCAAGAAAATTTTGGTGGACATAATTATGCTGCTGGATTTGAAATTGATAGTGCAAAGATTCCTGAATTCAAAAAGAAATTCAATGAAATCATCTCCAGAACAACTCCGGATAAAGATTTTAAGCCATTCTTAAAAATAGACTTAAAAATAGATTTTAATGACATAGATCAAGAAATGATGGACAATCTATATCTGTTTGAGCCTTTTGGGCCATATAACGATCAACCTGTGTTCGCTACTGAAAATGTTGATATCGTTGGGGATGTTAGAATCGTTGGTTCAAAAGTAGACGAAAATAATAGAAAAATGAAGGCTAAAGGCAATCATTTAAGAATGAAACTTAGGCAGAATGGAATAGTTTTTGATGCTATTGGATTCAACCTAGCAAACAAATTCGACTTAGTTAATGATCTTAGATCAAATTTAAAATTTGCTTATTTGATAGAAGAAAATAATTGGAATGGATCTTCATATATTCAATTGAAGATAAAGGATATTTTAGCTTAAAATGGATAGTTTACATATAATACCTGATGGAAATTTCGAGGTTAGATATAGTGCCGGGAGACAAAATTCGTCTCCCGTTTTGTTTGACAATAATTCTCAAACAATGAAACTCGGATCAAATTGTCTGCTTATTCAAATGAATGAAAAAAACATTTTAGTAGATACAGGGACTGGTCTGTTCAATCCAGACAAGAATAAATATAAGATGGACTATCCCAGACTGCTTTTAAGCGGTCTTAAAGGTATCAATATTGCACCTTCTGATATTGATATAGTTGTGCTTACTCATTTTCATTTTGACCATTGTGGAGGTTGTATGAATGAAAATGAGGAACCTGTGTTCTCAAATGCAATTCATTATATTCAAGCAAGTGAAGTAGAAAATGCTATGGAGAATCCAGAATTTTATAAATATTGGACTGTTTTTGAGAACGTTTTAGAAAAAAATAATTTACTTAGAACTATCGAAGGAAATTTTGCTATTGAAAATTCAATTGAATTAATTCTATCTCCGGGACATACAACAGGATTCCAGTATATAGAATTCCAATTGAATGACCAGAATTATATTTTTCCGGGAGATATTATACCAACCCTTTGGCATTTGAATAATGACAATATCGTTTATCTTGATCATGCCCCTGAAGCTTTAGGTGTCGCTAAAAACAAAATTATCGAAAATTGTATTAAAAATGACGCTTTTATGATTTTTCAACATTCCACAAAACCATTGATAGGGAAATTGACAAGAAAAGAAAACCGCTACGGATTCCAGAGGATTAAGTAAAAATTACTCTCCAAGCATATCTTCTTTTAAACTATCTTGAGCTGGGTCATCACATAACCATATTCCAAAAAGTGCTTTTTTGAATTTCAAACCTTTAATTATAGCTGAGGATTTACCATTTTTTAATATTGTGGTACCGATAGAATCAGTATAAACCATTTCAAAAACATCATTTTCTTTGATCTCTTCTTTAAAAACAGCAATAAATTTATTAATTTCTTTCTTAATCGGAATAATATTATCCTTGGTAGCATTTTCAAAACCTTCCATTGTTGCATTTTTCATTTTTTTACTTGTTATCAAAGTTGAAACAATGTGAAGTCTTATAGCCATATCTTCTTTTGAGTTCATTATTAGTACCGCATTCTTCATTTTCTTTGTTAAGTATAATCCACCAACATATAGATCTAAAAAAAACTTCTCTCTTAAACCAGCTCCATTTAATATCAAATTTGTATTTGCAGCTTTAAGCTTATTGGGCATTTCAATACCACCGATCTGCTTCGCTTGAATTATTGAACTCAATGATATCAATGTGATTAATGTTAGTAATAATGTTATCTTTCTCATGCTTTCTCCAATTTTTTAATTAAATTATGAAGTGACCGATAAATAGTCAAGAAAATAACAAATGTGTTCTTATTATATTATTGACCTAAAATTATCAATCCTATTGACAAATTTGTGAATATTAAATATCATTAATCTTCTTGCCCTATTCATTAATATTTCATTCATTTCAATAGACAAGAAATTAAACAGGAATAACTAAATGAAAGAATTTGTAGTAGGGGAAATATATCAGGGATTTAAGCTTACTCATAAAGAGTATATTGATGAGATTAGTTCTAATGTACTATCTTTTGAACACACTAAAAACAAAGCCAAATTAACGGCTTTGAAGAATGATGATGATAATAAAACATTCGCCATAAGTTTTAAGACGATTCCAACAGATTCAACAGGTGTTCCTCATATTCTTGAGCATTGTGTTCTTTCTGGTTCTGAGAAATATCCATTAAAGGATGTATTTGCAGAACTTGTTAAAGGTGGTTTATCAACTTTTATAAATGCTTTTACAGGCTCAGATGCAACTTATTATCCATATTCTACAAGAAATAGTAAAGAATATTTTAATTTTATGAGTGTGTATCTGGATACTACTTTGAGACCATTGCTAACAAAACATACATTTTATCAAGAAGGATGGCATTACGAACTTGATAAAGCGGATGAGCCTGCAAAGATCCAGGGAATCGTATTCAATGAGATGAAAGGAGCAATGTCTAACCCTGTTAGTGTTTTAATGGATAAGCTTGCTCAGACTTTATATCCAGGATCCACATATTCAGTAAACTCCGGTGGGGACCCTGAATCTATTCCTGACTTGAGCTATGAACAATTCGTAGCATTTCACAAAACTTTCTATCATCCATCAAACAGTAAGATATATCTTTATGGTAATGCTGATCTTAATGAAGAATTGAAATTTATAAATGATAACTATTTAGACAGCTTTGACTATCTCGAGGTCGATTCGAGTATTGATGCTGGAGATCTTATCAGCTCTCAACAGTTCGCAGAATTTAAATATCCGATCAATCCTTCTGAATCAAATGAAAATAGATCTTATATTGTCCTTGGAACTAAAATATCCACACCTGACAATATTAAAGAAAATATTGCTTTCAATATTATCACAAATATCCTTTTCAACTCAGATGCATCTATTTTGAAGAAAAATATAATGAAATCGGGTATAGCCAATGATCTTACAGGGTATTATGATGATAATGCTTATTACACATCAATGGTTACATTTATTTCAGGTAGTGATCCTGAGAAAAGAGATCAATTCTTGGAGATTTATTACAGCAGTCTTAAGGAACTTGTTAAAAGTAAGCTTGATCCTGATCTTGTAAAAGCAGAAATAAATAACATAGAATTTAAATTAAAGGAGAAGACAGCAAATGCTCAGCGTGGTATCAGCTATATGTTCTCAGTTCTGAATTCAATGTTGTATGAAACTGATGCAATTAAAGCTCTCAAGATCCGTAATATACTTGCGGAGATAAAAAAAGAAGCTTTAGAGGATAACCTGTTTGAAAATTTGATAGAAAAATACCTTCTGAATAGGGATCTGTCAGCAGTTGTTACTTTAGTACCAGATAAGGAACTTAATGCTGTAAAGTTGGCTAAAGAAAGTAAAAGGGTAGACGATTATAAAAATAGCCTTACTGCAGAACAGGTCAATGAACTGGTAGATTTTACTGAGAAATTCAAAGTAGCCCAGGAAACACCCGTTTCAGAAGAAGATATGCAGAAAGTACCTAAGTTAAGCTTATCGGATATCGAAAGAAAGTCGATATTTAGAACTCCTGAAGTATCAGAAGTTTCCGGTGTTAAGGTCTTAACCAACGAACATTATACAAATGACATAATCTATTTAAGCCTTGGAATGAAGATTGATTCTATTCCGGTAGAACTACTGCCTTACCTAAATATCTTCACTGACCTTTTTAAAGAGATCGGAACCACAAATAAAGACTATGAAACTTTAACGAAAGAGATTGCTGCCAATTTCGGTGGATTTAACTGTGTTTTTAATACTGTTACTTCGGTTGATGATTCTGACGAATTCACTCCTATGATGTGGGCCGAAATCAAAACTTTAAAAGAATATTTTCCAAAAGTCAAAGATATCTTGATTGATATTATTCAAAATATTTCTTTTGACGATAAAGATAGGATTGAAGAGATCATTAAAAGTAGACTTCATCACAGAGATACAAATTTAAAATCTGAAGGTTACCAATATGCGTTAAATAGAATAAGTGCAAATTTGAACAAACAGGGGAAATATATTGAACATGTTAAAGGTTTGACTTCATATTTTAAGTATAAAGAAGTAAATGATAATTTCGATTCATTATTCGATGAGCTCATTGAGAAGATGAAACTTATCAAAAACTTAATGTTCAGAAAAGATAATTTGATCATCAATATTACTTCCGATAAAGAAGGAATTGAAATTGTAAAAAAAGATGCTCAAGACATCTTGAATGTATTTGATACAACACCAGTTAAAAAGATTGATATAGAATTTGATGAATTTAAACCGGGTGAGGCATTTTTAACTTCCTCTGACGTAGTTTTTGCGTCTGAAGGTGGAAAATTCTTAGATGATAATTTTAAATACACTGGCAAAGTGGAAGTTCTTAAAAATTATCTCTCCTCTGATTATCTTTTTAACATGATAAGAATACAAGGAGGAGCGTATGGAGCTTGGGTATCTCTTAACTCTATAAGTGGAATTATGACTATGACAAGCTACCGTGATCCAAATGTTAAAAAGACTTATGAAGCTTATGAAGGAATTTCAGAACATATCAGTAAGTTTCAAATAGACAATGATACATTTGATAATATTAAAATTGGTGCTTACTCTGCATTTGATCCTCTTCAAAGTCCTAACGGAAAAGGAATGAAAGCAAGAAATGATTATTTATCTGGTGAGAAAAAAGAGAGAGTCGAGAAGATCATTGACGAAATACTGGAAACAACTCAGCAGGATATTAGAGATACAGCCGATCAGTTAAAGAAATTCAATGATAACTCTATAAAAAGTATTATCGGAAGTGCGGAATTGATTAAAAAAGATGCTGATTTATTCTCTGAACTAATTGAAATAAAATAGGAACATACTATGAAAATAAAGATTCTAATTCTCACGGCATTCTCATTATTGCTTCTATGGTCATGTACTCCAGAAGTAGATGAGGATACGCTTTCAATCTACTCTGAGAATAATTCCGTTTATGCAAAATTCGACTCTGACACTATAGTTGCCCTAGTCAAAACCAGATATTCTTCATTCCCTTACAGGAATGGTGTTTCTTTAGGTGATACTTCATATTCTGCAAATACTTTATTTATGAAAACTTTTGATTCACCTAATTGGCTGTGGCTTGGAAATTTGGATAATGATTCGAATTTGTATGTCGCGAAATGGGATAACCTTAATAAAAAGATTCATATCATGTATGATGACACTTTGGTCTTTGTGAAAGATCTTAGGAATGCAACTTTAGACACTATTATAACCTATAATTCTATCACTTATCCTGATATTGAGAGTTTTACATTAACCTTATCTGCTGATTCTACCTACATTGATAGTATTAGCAATGGGCAGTGGTATAAAACCTACCGTAGCTGGAAAGATGATATGATAAATCTTTATCGATGAAATAAAAAAAGCCCGAATATTCGGGCTTTTACATTTTACATAACTCAGCTTAGTAACGATCTTTAATTACAAGATCCGCAATCAAAGTTCTATATCTTGCAATATCTTTCTTCTTTAAAAACTTTAACAATCTACCTCTTTTACCAAGTAACAATCTCATGCCTCTTCTTGAGTGATTGTCTTTCTTGTTGATCTTCAAGTGCTCAGTCAACTCTTTTACTCTAGTTGTCATGATAACGATCTGTACTTCAGCTCTTCCGGTATCTTGCTCAGTACCACCGTACTTTTTTACGATCTCTAGTTTTCCTTCTTTTCCTAACATGTGTATCTCCTTGTTTTAATCGTTGCCCAGCAAGAATATTCCATCCAAACCGAGTTCAACATTAATTGAATGCCCAATATAACAATTATTTAGTGTTTTGTCAAATGAAAGCCGGAATTCTCAGGACATTCGTAAACTGACAAGCTGACTCCCTGCTCTCTTAATATTATTTCAGCTCTTCTTTGAGCATCATCTCTTGAGAAATAAAGTTCCTTTGGTTTACCTTGAGCATCTGTACAACTTAAGCATTTACGACTTGGTGTCTGCCTGTTTTTCGGAGCCAGGTGCCATAACCCACATTTATCACAACGATACGGAATCATGTCATTATTATGTGCTTGTCTTATAAAATCAGCGCTATCAATGGCCTCTAACTCCGTGTAATACTCTGTGAGAGATTTCCCTTTTCTGCTGAAACAACTCGAACTCTTTGCTCCCATTATCTATCCTTTTATATTCCTGTAATCCCCATCTCTTTCTGTAAATCCGATCTTATCTAAATACTCCATCAAAGGAACCACATACTTTCTCGAACTTCCTAATAATTCTGAGATTTCACCCAATTTCATAGGACCTGAACCTTTGATCCTATCTGAAATAAGTTTTTTCCCTTCTTCAAGAATAACCTTTGAGATCAAAAGGCCTTCAGGTAATTTAACGATCTTACCCATAAACATCAACATACCCGCTAGTTCTCTTGCATCCCTTTCCAACATAGGAATTTGATCTGCAATAGTCTTGATAACCGGAGGTTTAAATCTATTTTCATCCAGAACTTCAAGAAACGTATCCAGCTTTTTCTGCATTTCGTCATTTAGCTTAATCACGAAATCTTTCTTACTTATAACATTCTGAGAAATTTGAATTATTTCATCAGCTTCAGCTTTCTTTAGTATGAAATCGAATACCGCTTGATTGAAAGCTTGGGATATCTTCGTCCTCAGATCTTCCTTAGAAATTCCCTGTCTAAATGGATTCTTTAAGTGAAATTCATCCAATGCAGTATTTATTTTAGATATTGTAGTTTCTATGTTCCTATTATGGAAATATACTTTCTTATTTCCCTTTCCGATAACAACGATTTTATCCTGAGAAATAAGATTTGCCAGCATTTTTAAAGTTTCATCATCGGTCTTTGCAAGCTTTTTGGAAATATCACTTGGGACAAATGGTTCGTACTTGGAACTGAGAAGGATTTCTTCTACTAACTCATGAGGATCACCTTTCTCAAGCTCTTTCAACAGAGCCAGCTTTTCTTTATCAAATCTTTTACTTTTCTTTTTAACAGTCGTGAGTATCTGGCCGCCACCAATAGTCATTTGAGGAGAGTATGAGCGAATTACAAATCTTTCACCCGGAGATAAATTCATCTCTTCTTCCAGCCTGATCTCAACGAAAGATTCTGTGCCGGGCTCTAATTTTTCTTTGTCCAAGAGAACAACTCTACCGAATATCTCATTCGTACCAGCATGAATACGGACCCTTGCCCTATTCTTAAGCTCTTTTGCTGTACTCAATAGATAAAGTTTACCATTAAAAATATATGTTGGCTCAAGATAACCTGTAGATACCAAGATATCACCTCTGGCAATATCATCTACACTTACTCCGTGAAGATTTATTGCAGCTCTATCTCCACTGGTTAAAGCTAATTGCTTCTGTCCATGACATTGAAGGCCTTTAACGCGTACATTTATCCCTTTCGGCTGGAGTGATAATGTTTCACCCTCTTTCACATCTCCTGAAAGAATAGTACCCGTTATGATAGTACCAAAGCCTTTCATTGTAAATACTCTGTCGATAGGTAACTTAAATATCCCTTTGTCAACTCTTTCTACTTTACTCTGCTTCTTTTCATTGACGATTTCAAGAACAGTATCAATACCCTTTCTGCTCAGAGAATCCACTGTTACTATCGGAGCACCTTCAAGGAAAGTTCCTTGCAAATAGTCTTTAATCTCCTCAGTGACCAATTCTAACCATTCTTCCTCAACCATATCAGACTTTGTGACTACAACCATTCCATCTTTAATCTGAAGAATGTTAAGTATATCTAAATGTTCTCTGGTCTGAGGCATAACTCCATCATCAGCAGCTATTACAAAGAGAACAAAATCTATCGTTGAAACACCCGCTACCATATTCTTAATGAATTTTTCATGACCGGGAACGTCAATAATAGTAATATCATCTCCGAGAAATGCAAATCCAATATCAATAGTAATATTTCTCTCTTTCTCTTCCTTTAAAACATCAGTATCCATACCTGTCAAAGCTTTAACAAGCGATGTTTTACCGTGATCAATATGACCTGCTGTTCCTATAATAAAATGTGACATTTGTTTTCCTTTATTTCCCTTCCGGTCGAACACTTGGGTTTGACCCTACGGTGTCATCCTTCCCGATAATTCGGGACAGGATCTGTCTTTTCACCTTTGATAAGATAAAAAATATAACTAAAATAGTAAACGAAATAAAAAAAGTCGCTTGAAAGCGACTTTTAAAGGAGAATTCATATTCTTTTTTATCTACTACCTTGATATTCATAAGCTCCAATGTCGATTAACCCACCAACAATTCTCGGATTGCCTAATAAATCAAATTCTGGCAGTTCTACAATGTCGTTAAATCCTGACTCTATACATGGTGAGCTGCTTTGTAAGTTAAAATCAAGACTATCGTCAATAAACAACGGATCAATACCAATAATATTATCACCCTGATCTGTGATTGAATAATGAAGTGAATCGCCCTGGATAAGAGAGGAAAATAATATAGGGTTACTGTTATAGTAATAGTAATGATCTTCAAGAGGATCAATTACTTCTATATTATCCCAAACAATCGTATTGATTATTTGCGGAGTACAGTCACCATATAATCTAAAAGCAAAATCATTACCAGTAACAGTATTGTTTATTATATTCGCATCTGACCAATTTGCCAAATGGATCCCCTTGATACTACCAGCAATTAAATTATTAACAATATTAGGTAAGCAGTAATAATTAAATAGCATACCTGTTTCTAAATTATTCATGATAAGATTATTTTCTATATTCGGGGCGCATTCTTCGTAACAGTCTATCCCGGCATATCCATTATATTCAATAACATTATTTATTATATCCGGATAAGAACCGTTCTCTATAGCAATACCATCACGGCCATTATTACTGATAATGCTATTTTTAAGGGACAAATAGCTCATATAGCCATAAATCCCATTAGCCCCGTTATTTTTTATTGTACAATTCCTGATATTAGAACGACATAAGTAACTGTAAATACCGTTTACACAATTACTTATTGCACATCCAATTATATTAGGTTCAGCATAACCATTACATTGGATCCCATAATAGCTGTCAGTAATATTACAATTTTCAACATTTGCTTTTGAAAATGCCAAAAATGTGATTGCACCTAGTATCGTGTACTGATAATCTTCAACTTCGCTGCAATACTGAATTTTACAATATTTTAAAATACTATTTGGATCAGCGGATTCTTCAAATACAATCGCACCCCAGTTTTCTACAGAGTCATCTTTTGTAAAAATGATAGAATCTTGTTCTGTACCTTCTGCAATGATCATTCCCTGTATAACCAACATACCAGTTTTTATTTCTGTATAATCAAAGTCTTTCTTAGATTTTGATTTAAATCGGATCTCTGTACCTGCTTCAATTGTTAAAGTTGTGTTTTCAGGAACTATATAACAACCTTCAATAAGAATGGGTGAATCACTTTTATACCAGTAGATTTCTTTTGACTCATCTTCTGTCGGGCTATCAGCTGAGCAACTTAATACTATTAAAATACTGAAACTTAATAATAATATTGAAACAATATATTTCATTTTTTTAATTCCTCTTTTCAATTCCCAAATTCATAAGCTCCGATATCAATTGTCATACCGTTAACTCTATTATTTCCATCTAAATCAGTCTCTGGTAAATTTTGAACATTAATATTACCTACATCAATACAAGGTGAATTTGACAGCGGTTTAAAATTCTCATCCAGTAATGGATCTTTATTAATAATGTTACTCCCTAAATCCTGAATCTGAAAGTGGAGTGAGTCATCCCCTATCAATGAATAGGATATTTTAGGTCCAGAATATGTACTGTCATTAATAGAGATTTGAAGGTCCTTGAATTCCGAACCATAAATGATACTATTTATTATTTTAGGGCTTGGGTAATAATCTATTTCTGAACTGGAATAATTACGCCCATACATCTCAATACCATATAAATTACAATTTAGAATTGTATTATTAATAAATTCCGGATATGTATTAAATTCACGACCATTACTACAGGTTATTCCATATTCACAATTTACAATCAAATTATTTACTAACCTTGAATTTGTTTCCAAGTTAATGCCTACATAACTATCGGAAATAATATTATTTTTAATTTTCATATCTGAGTTAATTTCACTTATAATACTAATAAAACTACGATTGAAGATATTATTTGTAATACCCGCATTTGAATTGCTTATACATTCAATCCCGTATTCATTGTTATTAAAGATATTATCTTCGATTATCGGATTTGAGAACTCACATACTATTCCGATTCCGTGACCTGATTTATAAACATCATGGCTGGGATAAACAGTGAAAGTAAAATTGTTTTCAAATACATTATTTATAATTTCAGGATCAGATTCATTACAGTAAACACCACTATATTTCACATAATAATTGTAATCTTCACCATTGTAAATGATACTGTTATTCTCTATTATACTATTTGAAAAAACCAAAAGAATTCCATTCTTTGTATTACCCTCAATGCTGCTATTTCTTATATCAGCATTTCCTGAATAACATAAAATGCCGTTTGACTCATTCTTCGTAATATTACAACTGTCTATATCAGCATTTGAATAAAAACATGAAATAGCACCTCGTGAATAACCTTCAGATTCATAAATGAAATTTTTTATCTGATTTCCATATTCTATCTTACAGTATTTGAATATATTTTCATCAATAGATGTTTTGTTAATAAATATCACACCCCAGCTGCCTAAAATACCTTGCCTTGTAAAAATTATTGAGTCATTTTCAGCACCAATCGCTTCGATCCTTCCATCTACTTTGATCATACCTACATTTAAATTATTATAATCATAATCAGGAGAATCAGTACCTCGGCTGGAAGCTTTAAATTTAACTTCAACACCACTCTCAATTTTTAAAACTGTATTTTCAGGAACAACAAAACAACTATCGATTAGTATTGGAGAGTCACTTTTTTTCCAAATGATCTCCTCATAAATTGTCGGTTCAGTTATATTATTCTTTTCACAATTAAACAATAACACCATTAATAAAAGTAAAATCGCTTTATACACTGTTTTTTCTATTTTCATTAAATTTAATCCTTTCGAAAAATGTAACAATTTATTTATAACCTCTTTTTGGAATTCTGCTAGAAGATCTTTTCACAGGATTTAATATATAGCCAAATCCTACAATAGTGGTGAATGCAGAGTTTTTAAAATCTGATTCATTTTCTTCGTAGATCTCTACTAATCCTATATTATATCTGAGATCAAGAAAAATTTTAAATTTATTAATCACATAATTGAAACCCAATCCAAAAATAGCATTATATTCTACATCTCTAATCAAATCATTTATTTCCTGTTCCTCTTCAACTACATCTAGGAACTCAGAGATTCCACCATCTTGCACATTCATTTTTGCTTCAATGTTTACAGCAGCAGACAAACCACAATATAAGTTCGGACTTATTTTATAAAATTCCATTGTATGATATTTAATTAAAATAGGTAGCTCAATATATTTCAATTTGTAAGAAAATATCACTTTTTCTTTGAAATAATATCCCGGATGCCAATAAGATTCAGATTCATAGGATTCATAAAAATCTTCAAAACCTTCAGAACCTTTTTCAAGGTAGTTCGCTTCAATTTGCACTGATAAATATTTATTAAGACTGAAATCTAGAAATCCACCTAAAGTCATCCCTTTGATAGACTCTGGGTTGTAAACATCAGCATCATCCCCAGTGAAATTTGCATAATTCAATCCGCCTTTAATTCCAGCTATAACTTTAGATTGATAAGGGACATTCTCGTCAGAATACAAAAAGTTTATACATATAAAAATAAGAACAATTATATACTTGCTCACTCTCGATTTCGTGTAGGAATATTTCATTAAACTTTTTCCGTATTATTCTATTTTTACAAGATACTTAACTACGTATAATGAAGCAATTATTAGTTTTTTTATTTTTTTCATGTCTAATTGCTTCAATATCGTATTTAATGGTACAAATGTCAATTATTTCCAATTAAACAATGCACTTGGTCCACTTTCAATTTTATATGATTCTCCTTTATTAAATGTTACACCTTCATTAATTACAAAGTGGCTCATATTTCCTAAATTGATGACGCAATTATCCCCCAAGGTTAATGTTGAACCTTGTTCGAAAACAAAGTAAGCACTATCAGTGAGATATAAAGTTGTATCATCTTCAATGACTACTTCTGCTCCTTCCTTCACTAAAATAGTAGTTACGATCTCAAACATACCATGATCATTTTCAATCTTAATAGAATTATTGATCCCGTTTTCTATGTACAATGTATTTCCACTTTCGATATTTATATCCTTAGTTAGTACAGCACGATTTTTCCAAGTATTATTCCATGTAGATATATCCTCAGTAACTTTATCTTCAATGAAATCAAGAACTGGATTAGTAATTTCTTCAGGAAATTCATCATGGTTCCCATTACGATTTAGGAAAGCTATTTGATCAAACCGTGAACGAACTTTTTTGTATTCATTGTACGGGATAGTACCTGCACCTACATCAGTAAAATAATTTTCATCCATGAATGAAAAATAAAAACTATTATCAGTATCATCTAGATAAAAACCATCTACTAGATACTTCGAAAAAGGATATAAGAGACCTGAATCTTGATTATAAAGATCCAATGCACTTGCAAAAGGAATAAATGTTGGTTGATCTAATGTCTGAGTAGTTATAGCTATAACATAATCAGCATCAAACGAAAGCATATTACACAGCATAGAAGAATTTAAATTATCATTACTAGAAAACACGTCAGTATTTGTATATGATAATGGTAATTTACTGCCTGTAAAGAGAGTACGTTTGTTCAAAGCAGTACCACCTATGGCAGTTGATTGATTGAAGGAAAAGTCTTCTGAAAATGAACCAAAAGTATAATCAAATTCAAACTTACCTGCTGCTGCAATATTTAACTCTAACCAAGTATACCCCTGAGATACTTCATTAAAACCATGGAACTTACTGAAAGCTACGCCTAAATTTCTGCAATTACTAGGGTATCCTTTATGTTCACCATTTAATTCATTTAATTGTTTGTAAAAAATTAAATGTTCTTTCGAAGGTCTTGATATTGACTCTGTCTTATATTCTCCACCAACATAATAATGGCTTGCAGGATTATTCCAGAGCAATTCGAGTGTCGCACGATATGAAAGTATTGAAGGTCTCTCTCCATATGGTAAATCGTTATAATCATAACTATTTTCAAGTACAATATCCTTTTTGGGCTGTGTATAAACAAAATCCATTAGCTGGTAATCAATAGTTGCATATTGCTGAGGGGAATCTATTGATAGAAAATGTGATACTGGCAGTGTCTGGCCAACTTGTTCAGCTGCTGCAAGAGCATATCGGCTAACTACTCCTCCCATGCTTGTTCCAGCTAAAACAACGCTTCTCCTAGAATGTAACGTGCTTGAAATGAATCTTGTTGCATCTTGTACAACACTAGCATTACCGTATTCAACAATATCTTCGTATTCACCTGCAGAAATTATATATGCACAATCATCGATAGTGTTTTTCGAAGTTGCAATTGTGTTTCCCCCTTCTGCAAAGTCTAAAATATATACATCTCTGTTTCTACTTCGACATTCATCTAGAAGGTCTTTACCAGCGTTATAATACCATGCAGGGAAGTTGTTGTTTTGTGGGTCAAATCCTTCTACCATCACCATTCCAGTGGTAATTGTATTATAGCCAGTTGTCTGTGCCCACTTAGCTAATATGTTGGATTGCTTAAGCTGATCTACTAATTGGATTGATTGATCTAGATTGTCTGCATAAAATTTATCTGCAGTATCATTAAGCAAGTAGTAGTCGAATTTTTTTGAATTAATCTGTTGATTTAACACGCAACCTTCATAATCGCAGTAACTCCTTACCATTTCCAAACAAAACCTATTTGCTCCAAAATATTCTCGGCTACCTGTTTCTATTGAATGAGGTATAATTATTGTTCCACTTAAATTCACATCATCATCACCCGAAGAAAAGCTATGTGAATATATTGGTATAGATTCCCCTGATTCATGATCATAGTAAAAACGAATCCAGACCCTAGGATATGTATTTACTTCACTGTGTGGATGAGGAGAAGTAAATCTTAAGTTTTTTATTTCACAAGTATAATTTATTGTAATATCTCTAGCTATATAATCGCCCACATCATCAATTGCTTTTGCATTGTAATCATCTGTAGACAAATCGAAATTAAAAACCAAGTTATCATTTATTAATGTTGGTTCTATTTCTTCCCAATCCCTAGAAAATACTGTCTGTGATAACAGAACAAAAAAGGCTATACTTATCAAAATGTTTTTTTTCATATACACCCCCTATTTAACTATCATCATTTTTTTTATATTACTGAATCCTTTAGTCTGCATTCTATAAAAATACAACCCGGAAACACATTTATTTGCATTAAAATTCACTTTATGAACTCCTTTAGTAAAATCCTTACCTGCAAGCTCAACAACTTCTGCACCTAGAACATTGTATACTTTCAAAGATACGAACTGGTCTTCAGGTAAAGAAAATTGAATTGTCGTAGTAGGATTAAAAGGATTCGGGTAATTTTGCTCAAGCCCAAATTCATAAGGAATATTCTCAGTAACACCATTCTTTGATTTTGATTCGCTGTTATCTAAATAAATAACACCCGATTTGACTGTATCTTCTCCAAGTGAAGTTTCTCCTATTACAGATTGCCCAATTGATGATCTGAATGTAAACCCATAACAATTCAGAGAAAAAATACTCATAATGAAAACTAATATATAAATTTTCTTCATATTTAAAATCCTCGTTTAAGTTTATTGGATAACAGAATCAATCTTGTTTCTTAACTCTTTATTCTCTTTTTCAAGACGGATCATATGTAAAGTTAATTCCTCAATTTTCTCTGCAAGCTTCAATTGCATATCATTGATATTTAAACCATTCTCAACAACTTCTTTCTCAGATGGCATACCTGGTAAATAGCCATATGAATTTATATGATCTTCAACTTCAGAAAGGGAAAGTAAATCATAATCATCTCTGAAAACATAATCAGCCCATGCGTAAGCCTTAACATTAATTTCTTCGGCTGTTAAAGTACCACAAACATACAAATCATTTTTATTGTTTCTACTACCTACAAACACATTACTTCGTGTATATCCATCATTTGCTGCTCTTAATACTAAATCTTTACCTACCTGTGAATAAACTTCGAAACCATCAATTTGATCATCTGGATTTGTATCATTATGTATGTCAGTATTATACATAAAACCACCAATATATTCATCATCCTGATTGATCATTCTTGTATATTCATAACCCTCATCATCAATATGACCAAATTTAATATCATCTACTTCAATATCTGTTAAATTAGTTGCACCAATATTGGTTACTCCATCAACAGTTAAATTGCCTGTTACAAATAAATCGTTAGATTCAGTTTTTCCACCTACAAAAACACTACCGCCTACTGATTTTAAAACTAAATCTCTTCCATCCCTTGCATAAACAACAAAATCATTTCCATCTAAACCACCTTGAAAATTTTCCAGAGATTCGTTATACATAAAAGCACCAATTTCTTCGTCCGCATTGTTTCGAATTTTCATTATATCATATGTGCCGTTAACTCCTTCATCATGTAATCCTAATTTCAGAAACTTAGAAGTCGTTGCAGTTACAGCAAGATCCCCTGTAACATATAAATCATTAGGTAAAGTCTCAGTTCCAATTGATACTTTTCTATCTAATCCAAATTCACCTTCTTCTGCCATTAATACAAGATCACGACCATCTTTAGCACTTATAACAAAATCTTCAAAATCATCACCAACTTTGTATGAAGGGGAGCTTTTATTCCACAAAAATGATCCGATGGATTGACTATAAATATTATTAACTGATAAATACTCATATTCATCAGCAATGGTTCCTAAAACAAGATTGTCAAGTTTGACATCTGCATTAATTTTGCTCGCATAAATTGATCCATTAACTATCAAATTATTCGTGTTTTCAGTAGTACCTACATATACATTACCACCAGATCTAGTAACGGATTCTACATCGTCAATGGGGATTGTATTTGTAACTATTGACTCAATATAAATATTACCCCCTAAAACTGAAGTAATATTATTTGCTATTAGTTTTCCACTAATGCTTAAGTCGTTAGTCTTTGCTTTTGTACCAACATATACTTTTCCTGTTACTCCTAAAGAATTCGGATCTGATTTTAATACTAAATCTCTTCCATCATTTGCACAAACAACAAAATCCTCAAAGTCATCTCCACCCTGATACAAAAGATCACCGGTGTTGTGCATAAAAGAACCAATTGGAGTATCAGAATCACTATTCATTGTTAAGTATTTATATTTACCATCAGTATCTTCACCATAAAAAATAAGACTGCTAATGTACATCACCGGATTATTTGGTGGTCCGTCAATATCTATTCTTATCTTTCCATTTGGTAATTCTTCTAAAGCAACTCTGTCACCTGCAACAAGAGCATCAGGGTCAAGTCTATTTGCATACATACTATAAGAAGTAGCTGCAATATATTGCATTTCTGATTCTTCTTCGTTTAATTCAATTGTAAGCCATAGTTGATCTTTGAAAAGCTCAGGTTGTAATTTTTTATTACTGCCAACTAACGCATTCAGAACACCATCTTTGATTACAACATTCTGATTTTCAAACCAAACAGGTTCTTCATCGTTTTCAGCAGAATAAAGATTGAAATTGATATTATACTTTCCATCTTCAATCAATTGTCCTTCATTATTTTTAATAAGGCTTTGGTAACTAATTGCTCTCTTTTTCTCGTCTTTGCTTTCTTCTTCATTACTTATTCCCTCTGCTGTTTGACCAAACAAACTTAACACTAATGCTAAAATCAGCCACATTGTAAACTTCTTCATGCCCTTTTCTCCAATATTTACGTTTTTATTCTCTATAATAAATCTAAGAGCAAAAAATAAAAAAAGAAACGGGTATGTGTATTTATATACTTATTTTGTACAATATTATGTGTTAAAATTTTACATATATCGTTATACTCATCAATTCCACTACTCTTACTAACATTAACTACTTCAATATCTCTTGAAACATCTTTTCCTGTTTTTTCTTTGAATAATTGATAAAATTTTATCGATTCTGAAAAATAATAATCAGTTTTTGGTGTATTTGATTGTTTTTGCTTAAGAACACCAAGGTAATAATAAAATTTACCCAAAATATAAAAATCTTTTCTTTGATAAGCAGTTTGTATGGTTTTCTTACAAAATCTGACAGCTTGCTTTAAATTACATTTTCTTAAGTATATGACTGTTAAAGATTGAATTGATAAATATATATATTCATCATTTTTTACTTTTAATGACTCTCTGTGAAGTAAATTTACTTTTCTCAGGCTTTTCGATAACTCTCCAATCTTTAAAAGAGCAATACCATAATAATACAAGCAGGAAAGGAAAAGCTCTATACTTCCACAATATTTTATATAATTATACGATTTTTCAAAGAATTTAAGCGCTTCTTCATATTTACCTTTTCTATAATATTTTATACCTATACTATAATCACTTTTTGGTACAAGTGAAGAGCATTTTAATTTCGTAGAATATTTTAATAACTCTTTCCTTAAATCCCAAATTTCACTTTCATTCCATATAATACCATACCCATGAACATTTAACAGATCTAAGATATTCATAGACACATTATAAGAGCTGTTATTTTTTAAATTATAGTGCTTAGATTTATACAAAGTTTTAGCATATTCTTCATATCTGCCAGTGTAATACAAATGTATAAAAGCTCCACCAAGCATATTTCCAATAATTTCATAATCTTTGGTCTTATATGCGTAGTAAATATAGAGTATACTTACTTCAGAAGCTTGATCATAATCCTTTGTTAAAATTTTCAATGTATATTCAGCTCTATAATAGAAATAAAGTGAGAGAACATCACTTTTACCTTTTAATATTTTTTTAACTGCTGAATAATTTTTTTCTACTTTATTAATATCATGAAATTTAACAAAGATACTACCGAGAAGCATGCGACATTTCGCTTTTTCCAGATAATTATATTCATTCACTGAGTTCTTAAGGGCATCTCTTAACAATAATAAAGCCGTCTGATCATCACCTTTCATGAAATAGACCTTAGATTTTGAATACAAAACATCTATCATCAATTTATCTGAAAAATATTCTGTGCTAGATAATACTTTGTAAACTTTTTTGTATTCTGCCAACGCACTGCTATAATCATGTAAATTAAAACTAACATCACCTGAATTCTTAATCTCATTTAAGCTCTCATGTAAAAACTTTCTATTAGCCTTATTCAATACAGGAATCAGTAAACTATGATCATTCGCAACTCTTGAACTATTCTTACCATCGAACTTATTCAACTTCCTTCCTACCAATGATATATGACAATCAAGTCCAAAATGATTTTTTATATCATTTAAAGTTGCTTTGGGATTTGATTTCTTAAAATTATAAATTTTATCTATTGTAGTTCTATCTAGTTTTACTGCTTGAGTATCATTTCTAGTAACCGTAAATCCGTTGAAACCGTTTTTTCTATATCTGCTCAACCAATTGTTCACTGTGCTTCTGTGCAAGTCGTGTTTGACAGAAGCGGAAGTCACTCCGGATTTTAATGCCAGCCCTGCTACTTCCATCTTAAATTCAGGTGGGTATTTTAACTGTTTTTCTTCCATAATTTTAAAGAGGTACGGTTAGAAACCGTCCCCTACAGGTTACCACTTACGTACTCTCGTATCCTTATCAAATTTAATATCCGAAAAGATGCTGCTTTTCGTGTTTATCAATAATTTAAATCCCTTCGAGAACATATCCCACTCAAATTCTCCCTGCCAGCAATGCATCTCTCTTCTTATCTTGATCCTGGTTGAAGTTAATTTTCTTGGAGTCAAGAAATTTATTGTTGAGGTATATTCTATAAGCCAGTTTTTTGTTGGCTTAATCTTACCAGAAAGGTTCATATAAAAATTTTTAGAGTAGTAATCTTCTGAATTGTAATTCTCTGAAAAACTCAGATTACCTGAAATATCGTACGACATACTTGTGAAATTATTATTACTAAGAGGGATAATATCTAACTCCGGTTCACTTTCTTGGAATAGATTTATATCCTTTGAGAATATTCCTTTGAAGTTGATAGGTACTCCTGCTGAATAATTCGCGCTCCAGCTTTCTGTCCTGAAAGGATTTTTATTCCAAAAATCAAAATTTGGATTAATATAATCTCCTGTGCGACCATCTCCATCATAAGGAGTAGTTACAGCTGAAGCATTAACATTTACAGTTAACCGGAAATTATCCACGAACAAATTACCATTATATAACGTCGAATAGAATCTGGTATTTATAACTGACATTTTATTACTATCAGCTACAAAATTATAAGATCCACTCATATCAACATTGAATAATTTTTTTGAAATCTCATTTTCTCCATATAGTATCTTAGCATCCATGATATTTTTCAAAGAATAATTTAATGTCGCAGATTCATTACTAGGAGTACTTCCGATCATTGAAGGAGAAAATATATCTGTTTTCGTTCCTGCACTATCTGTTAAAAAGTAACCGTACTTATCCTTTGAGAAATCAGGATTATATGACATTGATATCGCTGGGGAAATTGTATGCCTTATTTTTTTTAGAGCAAATATCTCAGGTTGAAAAATCCCGTAGATACTTGTATTCGCAGAAATACTTGTACTATAAGTTGACCTTGACAGGTTGCCATTTATTACATTTAAATCTGAATCGTAATATTTAAAGGCAACATCATGCCTATAATTAAACGATTCACGAATACTTATATGACGAAATAATGTATGATTATACTGCAAATACGATGCTGTCTTAAAACCATAATCTTCATAGATTGAATCAGTATTTTGGTAATTGACCTCATCACCAACTTCGTATTCATAATAATGAACATCTTTATAATTTTTCGCAACGAAACTCTGATTTGATCCAACTTTGAAATCCCCAAGACTCGTAGTCTCTGTCAATCCTATGCTAGAATTTGTATTATCTGTAAAAACATTCATATCATCATATATGTCTACACTCCTAGCCGATTTTAAATTTCCACTTATCTGGAATTTTTTTATCATCGATGGGGCATCGAAATCGGAGAAGGGTTTTCTTCCGCTTAAACTGAAATTTAGAGATGGGAATTGATATTTTACAATTGCCGTATCTACATACTGGGTATAGGATGACATTATTGATAAATTATCTCCAGTATTTCTCCATCTTTTGTTGAACTGTCCACTCGATGTAAGCTTATTTTGCATTCGATCATAGCTTGTCTCTCCGAGATCTCTGATGAGAGATGTTTTAGTGATATAGTCAGCTACTCCATTCAGTGACATTGTCGGGGTAATTTGATGATGATGCGTTCCCCTAAGCCTAAAATCCATACTCTCATAGTCATTTGTAAGATCTGCATTAATGTGACCTTTAATAGTGTACCTATTCTTATATCTGAATGTTTGATTTATCAAATACCCGTAATTATCATAAAAATCAGCCATTACTGTATAATCTGTATAATCTGACATATCCCAGAAATATCCCAGATGCTTAAAACTATTACCCTTTGTGCTACTGTAATAGTATGAGGGCAAAATAAAACCCGAGTTACGGCCTTTGTTTTTCTTGTATAAAATATATGGAAACCAGGCTACAGGAACACTGGCAAAATATAAGGATATTGGTTTGGCATAGACCCAGTTATCTTTTGTGACTATAACACTGTCTGCTTTAAAATAGTAATGTGGATGATCCAGATTACAGCTTGAAATAATAGCATTTGTACCGTGGATATCATCATTATCCAGCTTTATCATACTCTCGGTATGAAAAAAAGTATTATCTTCCAGCTTGGCACTATTCATCACCGTTCTGGTATTATGAACGATCCCTTGCTTAGTATTAAGGTCGTATAACATGTATGTACCTTCGATAGTCTCTTTATTCTCAGTGATCGCAGGTTTACCTTTAATGAGGATCGAGTCGATCTTACCTGGTTCAATTTTAGAAAACACTGTATCTTCTTTTTGAATTGCTGAAACAGTATTTTCTTTCATGTCGAGAATTATCTGATATGCTGAAAAGGAAACGTTTTTATATTCTAACTTTGCATTCTCCGTTAAATATATTTTCTGGTTTAGATTATCAAAGTCAACATATTCAGCGTAATAAAATATAGTTGTATCAGGATTTGAATACGAAGAACCCTGTATAGTTTTACTTTGTCCAACCAACATAGAAAATGATATTATCAAGATCCAGAATATGTATCCTCTTAAGAACATTTATCTCCGAGCTACTTTTTTATATTTTCCTTAGATAATTCCAAAGGTTTTCCTTTAGTGTATATGATCTCTTTATCAGCTATCATAGTCCAAAGAACTGAATTTATATCCTGAGGTGTCAAGTAAGATAATGCCCCAATGTATTTAGATATTTTAGAATTTTCCGAATAATATCCACTTAAGATGTATGGCAAGTATGTTTTATAGGTTTTTTCTTTTGAAAGAACCTCGGTAATCACTGATTTTATCTCATCCAAAGATCTTAACATTAAGTCTGTTGACATCTTTAATTGGTCTTTATCAAGTTTTTTGTCAAAATCCAAAGAAGATAGTGTGTTAGTACAAGTAAATAATTCCACAGGTATTTTATAAGAATAGAATAACCCACTTCTTTTCCCAACTTTTGAATTTAATCTTTTGATAAATTTATAGATTAGGCTTACCGGTGCAATGTAAAATTTATTATCAGGGAAAGTATTTTTATCTTTTTTGTAGTTTGTAAAATCCTTGATCGCTATCCATACCGGTATATCAATATCCTTCTGAATATTATTCAATTCAAGTATTTCATCCCTATTTAAGCTGAAGAAGTTGAATTTTTCTTCTTCTTTGAGTTCAATTTCGAACTTTTTTCTGCATTTCACATCAATGAATATTTTACCGATCGAAGGTATTTTTACCAGGAAGTCAGGTCTTGAATTTCCAATGTTCAGATGGAATCCCTGTCTCTGTTCACTTATTTGCAAGAAACTCCCGGTGTAAAGACTTTTGTACTGTCTTCTTTCGAGGATTTTTTTCATCTCATTTTCAGCATGATACGAAGCTAATTCGATCGTTTCGAAAAAGTTATTCAACTTGATGCCTGTGATCTTTTTCTTGTCCTTGATAAGATCGTAATCCGAATTTTTAACCGGAATGTATTCCATTTCATCTTTGAACTTACTTTTGTGAAAACCTTCATAGATTTCCAAATAGTTCTCTTTTGAGTTTCTTGTGATCTCTGCCATGATTTTACTCCTTACTTTATTATTTCCTTTAATTCGGAAAAGTCTCGGATATAATGATCGTGCTCTTTGCAAGTCTTTACGGTTTCTTTTCCGTAACCCGAACTAACGAGTATTGTTGTAAGACCCATTTTGCGACCTAATTTCATATCCGCAGGCTTATCACCAATAAAGTAAGACCCTAACAGTGTCAAATAGTGACCTTTTGCTGCTTTTTTCAATAAAAATGTTTTTGGTTTTCTACATTCACAGTCAATTGCATACTTTTCTACAGTTCCATCCTTGTGATGAGGACAATAATAAAAATCTGTGAAATAAAATCCAAACTTTTTTGCTTCTTCCTGTATGTGATCGTGTAATTTTTTCAGATCATCTTCAGTGTAATAACCCCTTGCTATACCTGACTGATTTGTAATAACAATTAGCTTATAACCCTGATCAAAAAAATATTTTAAAGTTTCAGGTACATTTTTCTCAAATTGAAAATCTTCAATTTTATATAAGTAATCTGTATCGACATTAATTGTACCATCTCGATCTAGAAAAAGTGCTTTATGTTTCATTTTCTTCCGTATGAGTGAATAAAAATATCTCTATTTCGAATTATATTTGTAAGGAACTTCGCCTTTGAATTTATTAGATTCTACTCTTAGCAATACTTCATTTATATCATCCATATCATAGCCAAGATTGGTAGTTTTTATCTTACTATTCTTCTCATCAAAGATCGAATACATAATTTCATCAGCCTGCTTATATGTAAATCCGAGATCTTTTTCATCTGTTTGACCTGCAAATAGATCTGCAGAAGGAGCTTTTTCTATTATCTCACTTGGAACATCTAAGTGTTCTGCCAATATTCTTATTTGTGATTTGTAGAACTTTGCTATAGGATTCATTATTGATGCAAGATCTCCATGCATTGTACCGTATCCTAAAAGAAGCTCACTTTTATTGCTTGTTCCCAATACGATTCCACTATTTTGAGCTGCAATATCAAAAAGTATTATCATTCTTATTCTGGCTAAAATATTACCAAATCTTGTTGGATCAATATAGTCATCTTTATCAACAAATGAATCCGCCATGTAAGTAATATCAACTTCCTTGGATTCAACACCCAGCAATTTAATGACTTTATCAGCGTCTATGATTGATGAACCACAACTGGTTTTATAAGGCAATTTTACACAAATAACATTTTTTGGACCAAAGGCTCTTTCCGCAAGATATGCAACTATCGCAGAATCAAGGCCTCCTGATAGACCTACAACAACTTTGTTCTGCTTAGTTTTTGCAAAGGTCTTTTGCATCCATTCTATAATCTTTGCTATTTCTTTCTTAGGTGATATATTCAACATTATATCCTACCTCCGCATTATTAATAATAAATTAATCTATTATACTTTTAACTGTATCTTGTAAAATACTATAAATAGCTTAAAAATAAAATCCTTTTTTTTAGAAAATAAAAAAGGGATGCATTCATACATCCCTATAAATCGGTATCCAGCACGTAACGCATGTATGCGTCCATCTTTATTTTTTCTCTTTTCCTTTGGACTGCTTTGAACTCTTCATATTATTTTTCTTCGGCTTCTTTTGTTTGTTCTTTATTTGCTTCTGTTCTTTTTTTTGTAGTTTTTTCTCTTTCTTGATCATTTCCTTTTTTCTGATCCGTTTTTTCAATGCTTTGAATTCCTTTGAACCTGGTTTAATACCCATTTTCTTGGCAATTACACCCCAACCTTTCTTGTTGTTTTTTTTATACGATGAAAGAACATCTTCCATCGCTTTTCCTGATACTTTTGACACCTCTAAAGCCATGTAGATATCAGAAGGTTGCATCTTGTTCTTTACTCTTAACATTTCAAGTTTTTTTTCTGTCACTTTATAATTGGTTGTCATTTCTGCATTGAAACTCTTAACATTCAAATTAGCTTCGACATTAAACTGAGTCAACGTAAAATCTAATTCTTTGTCACCTGTATTTGCTTTGAATACAACTTTTGTCGGTTTCGGAATCGCAAAAACCATTGTAAGACTTACCATTAGCACTAGCATTAATAATTTCTTCATTGTTTCCTCCAAATTAAAATTTCCTGTTAAGAACAAAGTATTTAATTTTAATCCCCATGTCAATAGTATAAAATTCGAATTTAAGAATTCAATCAAATAGTTTGATTTTATCTAATAATCCTTTTACATTCATCTTGAAATAGTAACAACTTAAGGCAAAACTTAGTTTAATCGCTAAATAATACCATTTGTCATAAAATAAAGTTGAGAAATTGGTTAGATTTACTACGAATTTAAAATAAAAACAGAGGAAACAAAAATGTCAGACGGATGCTCAACAGAAGGATGTTCATCTTGTTCATCAAGTGAAACACCCACTCAAAGTAAACCTAAAACTTCACAGGTTGAATACAAAAACTTACTACCTTCAGCAAAGAATATCATAGGTATTGCCAGTGGTAAAGGTGGAGTTGGTAAATCCACTGTGGCTGCAAATGTTGCTGTAGCATTAACGAAACTTGGATACAAAGTTGGACTATTGGATGCTGATGTATTCGGTCCTTCTATAGCAAAAATGTTTGGAACAAAGATGGGTGACGTTACTGTCACAGATAAAAAAATGAATCCACTTGAAGCGCATGGTGTAAAAACAATGTCTATTGGTAATCTTGTTGATCCTGAAAGAGCTACAATTTGGAGAGGCCCATTGGTTCATTCAGCTGTAACGCAAATGATTTCAGATGTTAATTGGGGCGATATCGACTACTTCATCCTTGACCTTCCTCCTGGTACCGGTGACATTCAACTTTCTATCGTACAATCACTTAAAGTTGATTGGGTAGTTGCAGTATCGACACCTCAGGAAATGTCACTTATCGATGTTAGGAAAGCAATTGATATGTTCCAAAAAGTAAATGTAAATGTTCTTGGAATCGTGGAAAACATGTCATACTTTGTATGTGATAACTGCGATAAAAAGCATTATATTTTCGGTGATAGTGGAGCAAAAAAATATGCGGAACAAAAGAATTTTGAGCTTCTTGGTCAAGTTCCAATAATTGATCAGATAATGAATTCCGGTGAGACTAGTATACCGTACGCTATTGATGATATAGATAATATTTATGAGACTATCGCTTCTAATATGGTTAAGAAGATGAACTCTAAATAGATGTGAGAATTAATGATGGAAAGACTAGATAAAAATACTCTTATGATCTCAATTTATTCCTTCGGTTATCAGAAGAACGGTATCCCAGTAAATGAACATGGGGATGGTGGAGGATATATTTTTGATTGCAGATTCTTACCTAATCCTCATCATGATCCTAAACTGAGAGAATTTACAGGGAAAGAGAAACCGATTAAGGAGTTCTTTTCTGATTATCATCCAGTGGACCTATTTATCGAAGACTGTATTGCAATGGTGGAACTATCTACCAAAGCTTACATTCAAAAAAATTACAGCAATATCCAAGTATCGTTTGGGTGTACTGGTGGAAAACATCGATCGGTCTATTGTGCTGAAAAAGCTGCAAAAAAACTATCAGCTAAAGGATACCAGATCAAAATCTTCCATACAGAGATATAATTTGATTTTTTTTGAACTTTTGTAAAATTGTTGAAGTTAAAGAATTGTAATTAACATTACATTCATTTAACTTCCTCCTCAAGAAAAATGAATATATAAAAAGCCCCGCTGTAAGGGGCTTTTTTATTTCATAGAAATAGTTTGGAAAGAGATCCCATCCGTTAAGATCTTTATATCCCCATTTAGATCTGTTCTTAAAATCGTATTTGAATTATCCCATAACCTCTCTTGAACCGGTTCCGTTGGATGATCCCAAGGATTTCCTTCTCCGACACTGATCACAGATAGCTTAGGATCAACTAGCTCTAAAAATGGAGCCGTTGAACTTGAAGAACTCCCATGGTGAGGTACTTTTAGTATGTCGTAGCTTTGAGCATTCTGGAAATAACTCTGTTGTAATAAATAATCTTCCACTTCTGCTTCGATATCTGCAGTAAAAAGCATTTCAAAGTCTTTGTAAATTAATTTCAGAGTGATCGATCTGTTATTTTCTTCTGTTTCAGCTGCATTAGGGATATCTCCGGAATGTAATATTATCCCGAAAACATCATCAGAGAAAAAAATTGTATCTTTAACTGCCGGAAGATCAATCGAATTATTCGTAAAATATTTATCGTAAAAAATACTACCATCTGCGACGACATCGTTCAAACCACCATAGTGGTCTGCATCATCGTGGGTTTGAATTATATATTTCAAATTTGAAATTTCATTATCTTTCAGATAATTCAATAATGTCGGATTTCTACCATCCTGCCAATTATATATCCCAACCGTTCCATAACCTCCATCAATTACTGAAGACTTGTCGTCTAATGGAGAAATAATGAATGAATCTCCCTGACTCACATCTAGAACAGTTATTTCCGTAAGATCATTGTGTATCTCATTTAAATAAATAGATCTTCTAAATAATGTATCTCTATTCAAGATTAATGACATCAAATATGTACCTGAATTTTCTATTTCGAAAAAAGTTATAATACCATCCTCATTACAAGGAATTGCAGTATAGAGTATGCTGTCTTTTTCAAGTATAACATGGTCAAATGAATAACCTTCGCTATCTAAAGTATAAGCACCACTATTTAAAATTAACTCGGGTTCTTTTTCAAGAAATATTCTGTCTTCGCATGAAATTAATAAGAATAAAATAACAGGAAAAAATATCTTAAATAGATTCGAGATCATTTCTATTTATCCATAAAAGTACTTAACAAAGCCTTTTTGTCTGCTATTAAATCGTTTTCAGTATTCAATATTTTATTTATTTCAGGAAAGGATCTCTCACTGTGATATTTTTTTGTTTCAAGATACATCTTATCAATAGCTTTTAAAATTCTATCTATCGTAAGTTGTTCAACAGGTATATTAAGCGTATATGCATTATGTTTCTTCGCAATTTCTATAATAATTCCACTTTGCTCCAGTTTTGAAATACACTGATTAACATCCTTCATAGGTATATCAAGCTTAGAACTGATTTCATATAGGTTTGACCTTTCGTTACCATCAATGAAATCCTTCAGGATCTTAAAAGTAATCATCAGAGCTATCTTTATTTTATCCACCCTATTGGTTTCCACATTCATTTCCATATGTTTTAAGTTGTGGATATTTTGCCTAACAAAAGTAATCTGAACACTGAGTAAAACTATGATCCATGAGAAATATATCCATAACATAAAAAACGGTAAAGCTGCCAATGAACCATAAATCACACCATAAGCACCGGCCATTTTTGTATAATGGATAAATAAAGCTTTTAGGATCGTATAAAGTATTGCACCTATAAATGCTCCAACAGCCGCATGTTTGGTCTTTACTTTTGTGTTGGGCATGATAATAAGAATGAACATGAACATAATCATTCTTAGAAAGAAAGGTAGCAATTGGAATATTATAAATGTTGAAAAACCACCCCAGACATTATCACCAGCCTGAATGATGAACTCCAATCTTCCTGCCAACCAAATAGATACTATCAGTAGAACAGGAGCAATGAAAACGATCGATAGATATGTCTTCAATTGTTCAATTGGGCTTCTGTCTTTCTTCATCTGCCAAACTAGATTGAATGATCTTTCGATTGATGAAAGAATTGAATACACAGCTACAAGCAAAAAGATAGCACCAATACTTCCAAGTGCGTCAACTGTAGCTGATCCGAGAAATGAGTCAATATATTCAGAAATTGTATCTCCTGCACCGGATGCTAAAAATTCGAAGATCATTGGCTTTATTTTTTCTTCGACCATTTTTCCACCGAAAGCCTTAAAGAACATAAACATTATGGCAAGGACAGGTATAAGTGATAATAATGTTGTGTAAGTAAGTGCTGCTGCTCTAACAAATAGACTATTTCTCTGTAATAACTTTATTTCAAGAATCAACATTTGTAATTCTTTAACAAAAAATCTTTTTGCTCCACTAAAACTATCCTCAATATCTGTAAACCAAAGATCGTGAGTTAAAAATTTTTGTGCTTTCTTAATAAATTTAGTCAAAATATAACCTTTAAGTTAGTTATCTAAGCTTAACATTGTACTATAAACTGTATTATAATTAGAAATAATTTGTAATTAATTGCGAAATAAGTCAAGAATTATATTTTATGAGCCACCGTATTGATTATCACCATACTTATCTATATTATCCTCAAACTTAAGACACTTCTTATCAAAATGAAGATTAACCTGCCCAGTTGGACCACTTCTTTGTTTCCCTATAATAACTTCAGCCAAACCTGCTTGATCCCTTCCATTTGCATCCTTGATACCATAAAATTCAGGCCTTAAAATAAACATTACAATATCAGCATCCTGCTCAATTGCACCGGACTCTCTAAGGTCGGATAGAATAGGTCTCTTATCCTGTCTCTTATCAACCTCTCTGTTTAACTGAGATAGTACCATGATAGGAATATCTAACTCTTTCGAAAGACCTTTCAAAGCTCTGGATATTCTGGAGATACCCTCATGCCTATCTATTTTGGAATCTGTTTCCATTAAACCGATATAATCTACAATGATCATTCCAATATTCTTATCTTTTTTTAACCTCCGGCATTTCGTTCTAAGGTCTAAGACGTTCAGTGTAGTGGAATCATCAATATAAAGCGGAAGTTCCGCTAATGCTCCCATTGCAATACCCAATGATGTCCATTCATCAGCTTGCAAATTTCCTGACTTTAGATGACCTAAACTAACATTTCCAACCATTGATAACAATCTCATCGCAAGTTCATTTCTTCCCATCTCCAAACTAAATATCGCAACAGAGGTCTTTTCTTCTGATCTTGCTGCATTTATCGCAAAATTTAAAGCTAACTGAGTTTTACCCATACTCGGTCTTGCCGCTAAAACGATCAAATTACTTTTCTGCCATCCAGCTGTAAGAGTATCCAATCCTTCATATCCTGAAGTGATACCGGAAATATCTCCTTCTTTTTTACTCCATTCTTCTATTTGAGCATATACATCCACAAGTGTTTTTTCTATCTGTTGTGGTGTGTTCCTTTGTTTTTTTTCTGCTAAAGAGAAGATATCTCCACTAAATTTGTCAAGTAATTCATTAGCCTCCTCTTGTTCAGAGTATGCTGATTCTATCGAATTAGTACTCAAATTTATCAAAGATCTTAACAAGTATTTATTCTGAACTATCTCTGCATAATGACGTATATTCGCACTTGTCGATATTGCATCAATTACTTCAGCTAAATACGGTGTTCCACCTACTTCTGTCAGTTTGCCTTTTTGTAGAAGGTGATTTTTTAAGCTGAGAAGATCAACTTTGTGATTTTCGGATTCAAGTTTACTCATCGCTTCAAATATGTTTTTATGCTGTTTCGAGTAAAAATATTCTTCTTCAGGTCGTGAATCTCCTAATTTTTCAACCCAATCGTCATCTATCATAATGCAACACAATAAAGCTCTTTCTATTTCAAGGTCATGTGGAGGTACTTTTTTTAGGTCATCATTCATTATCAAGTTCCAAGATTATATTTTTGTTACAAATTTTGTAGAAATTCAAGATACTTTGAAAATCTAATTTCTTCAATGCTTATGTCATTAAATTTTGCTTTTTTTTATTTTACTGCCTAACATTTCATTGATTTTGATAAAATCATTGATTTTATTACTGTGAATTATGTTGATAAGAAATCGTATGTTGATTTATATGACCAAATAAAGTAAATTTATCCGCTTAACGATATGTTTATAACCTTACAGAGAAACCGCTTTTATGCTTATTTTACTCATCATTATCAATTTATTATGGGCTTCGACCTTTATTTTCGGAAAAATATTACTAAATGATTTTTCTATTCCGGTATCATTTATAATTTCATTTCGTTTCCTAGTTGCCGGAATTACTGTTGGAATTATCTTCTGGAAAAAGATCACTCTTTCAAAGAGTGTTATGATTAAAGGTTCGATTATTGGCTCGATAAACGGATTGGCAATGATTTTCCAACTGGTCGGACTTCAGTATACAACTGCTTCAAACTCCGGATTTTTGACTGCGACATACATACTGTTCCTTCCTTTTATTGAAAAGTTGTTCTGGAGGAATAAAATTCGCAAAATTGTACTTTTAAGTGTAACTACAGCTTTTATTGGTGTTTATTTACTTTCCGTTAGTGAATTTGGAAGCTTCCAGTTCAATATTGGAGATATTTATACTATTGCTTGTGGACTAATATTCGCATTTCAGATAATGTTCATCAGTCATTTCACTAAAGAGGCAAATATATATT
Organism: Candidatus Delongbacteria bacterium; assembly: GCA_027858225.1. Lineage (GTDB taxonomy): Bacteria > UBA4055 > UBA4055 > UBA4055 > UBA4055 > WTAK01. The sequence continues at coordinate 5,287 of JAQIDB010000005.1, read as the reverse complement.
CCTTAATATTAATTCAGTTTATGGCTAGTGCGGTTATGGGATTTGGTTATCTTGGCTACGAAATACTTGTTATCGGAGAGAGCATTGATTTTAGTATGATCTTTGATCCTACAGTAATATCAACCTTGGTCTTTCTTGCTATTTTTGCTACTTTTATTCCATTTTCTCTTCAATTTTATGTCCAAAAAAGAATTCAACCAACGATTGCAGGTCTGGCCTATCTAATGGAACCTATTTTTACTGTAATTCTTGCGGTTATTTTTCTAAGTGAAGGATTTGGATGGCAGACATTTTTTGGAATATTGTTTATATTACTTGGGATCTTAATGGCAAATTTTAAGAAATCGGAGAAACTATAATATGAAAATCTATTCTTTCAACGTAAATGGTATCAGAGCAGCGACTAAAAAGGGACTCTTTGATTGGTTTGATACTGAAAAACCTGATATTCTATGTCTTCAGGAAACAAAAATCCAGGATGATCAAATTGAAGAAGATATTAGAAACAGAGAAGGTTATCATTCATACTTTTCTTTTGCAGTGAAAAAAGGATACAGTGGAACAGCCATTTACTCCAATATAAAACCGATAAATGTTATTCATGGTATCGGAATTGAAGAATTTGATAATGAAGGAAGGGTTGTCCAGGCAGAATACGATAAATTTACATTACTGAACATTTACTTCCCGAATGGACAAATGAACGATACCAGACTAGACTATAAACTAAGATTCTACGATGCGATCTTGGAACACTGTGAATATCTAAGATCAAAAGGTGTTAATCTTGTTATTTGTGGCGACTATAACACAGCTCATTTCCCGATTGACTTGAAAAATCCTAAAGCAAATGAGAAAAGATCTGGATTTCTACCTATCGAACGAGAGTGGATGGATAAATTTGTAAAAACAGGTTATGTTGATACTTTTAGAAAATTATTTCCTGAGAAAGTAGAGTATTCCTGGTGGAGTTATAGATTCAATGCCAGAAAGAACAATGCCGGATGGAGAATTGATTATCACTTTGTAAATGAAGAATTCTTTAATAAAGTAAAAGATGCATATATTTTGAATGATGTTCTTGGATCCGATCATTGCCCTGTTGTGCTTGAATTGGATATCTAAGTCAGGCTGGGTTCTGTACTACAATTTTGAAATATCTAGATATTTCAAATGAAGTGAAAAGTAAGAAGCAGAACCACTGTATGGCATATGAATTGTCTCAAGTACTTTGAACTTAACTTTGTATTTTTTTCCACTTTCTAGATTCTCAATTATTTTCAATATTTTATCGTCTGTGATCCATCCTTTAGGTTTATTTTGAGGATTAATACTACTATAATAATTTGTTATAAGTTTCCAATTTTCCTGAACAAACATATACTCATGGGTAAATCCATTTTCAGTATCCAAAAGAAGATCTATCACCTTATCCTTTGAAAATAATTTCATCAATTCAAGTTTGTATTTATCAGCTTTAGTATAATATTCGTTAGCAGTAATTTCCTTACCTCTATTTTCATAACCTTTCGCTAATTTAGTAGAATTCAGATATTCTTTAACATCACTTAAAATTTCATTCGAATTCGCAGATCTACCCACAATTCTGCTTCTTTCAATACTGGTCCTTCCTTTTCGGATCACAGCTTTCAGACTGTCAATACTCTTATCTTTAGATGTAATCTTTGATTCTAAAGATTTAATATCAGAGTTTAACCCTTTTTCATTATTCCTGCGATAGAACTCAAAAACTAACATGACTACGAACACTAGAATAAGTATTCCAACAAAATTTCTCATTGTTCACCTCCGAAATATTTTAATTTGAAATGAATGACTATATTATCAATATAACACAAAATATGAAATAAACAAAAAAAGGGTGCCAAAACACCCTAATTAACAACCTATTGAACTGAGAAATTTTTTCCATTGCTGATGGTAATGCAACTATTGGTGGAATTACTTCTTTATACCTTGTGCGATTCTTGCGATCTCGGTGAAAACCCTAACTTTTAAAGCCGCTCCTCCTATTAGACCACCGTCGATATTTTTTTGAGAGAAAATTTCATAGGCATTATCCGGTTTTACGGAACCACCATATAATATTCGTACATGTTTTGAGACAGCTTCGCTATATCTTTCTGTAAGCAGTTCTCTGATATAAGCATGGATTTCTTCGGCTTGTTCTGGCGTAGCTGTTTTACCTGTTCCTATTGCCCATACTGGTTCGTAGGCAATAATTATATAAAAATTAGTGCTTGCTTCAATTCCTTCTAAAGCTTTGGTAAATTGAGTTTTAATTACCTGTTTTTCTTTTCCTGCTTCACGTTCTTCAAGTGTTTCTCCGAGGCAGATTATAGGTTTAAGGCGATAAGCTAGAGCCTGTTTTACTTTTTTGTTTACGATTTCGTCAGTATCACCAAAATACTGTCTTCTTTCACTATGTCCTATTATCGTATAACGAACACCACATGACAAGAGCATAGAAGCAGAGATCTCTCCGGTATATGCTCCTTCTGATTCGTAGAAAATATCCTGAGACGATAATTCTATATGAGAATTTCTAATGACTTCATTCACAGAATGAAGAGAAGTTGCCGCAGGGGCCACAATAATATCGATATTATCATCGTTTAAAACGGAACTTTTTAATTTATGAACAAAGTCAAGTGATTCAGAGACATTTTTATTCATTTTCCAATTTCCGGCTATTACAAACCTTCTTTCAGTTGAAAAACCAATATCGCTGATAGCTTCAATACCCGGTAGCTTTTTGCCACTCATATATTCAAGCGCTGCTCCTCCACCAGTAGAAATGTGTGAGAATCTCAACCTATCCCCAGCCTGTTTGACAGCGGCAGCAGTGTCACCTCCGCCAATTATAGATATTAGTTTCTTTGCTTTTGTCTGATCTGCAATAAATTTAGCTAAAATGAAAGTTTCTTCTGCAAAATTCGGGAATTCAAAAACAGATACGGGACCATTCCAGATCGCAGTTTTGCACTTTTCCAGTTCTTTCATCCACAGATTTAATGTTTTTGGTCCGATACCCATTGATATTTGATCTTTTCCAATCTTATCAACATCAACATATTCTATTTCAGTGTCATTTTTAAATTTTTTTCCACATTTCATATCAATAGGTAGAAATAATTCCAAATTATTTTCTTTTACTTTTTTAAAGATGTCATTCGCAACTTCAATTTTATCTTTTTCCACTATGGAATTTCCTACTTCATAACCTTTTGCCAAAAGCATTGTATTGGCGATACCACCTGCCACGAAAATTTTATCGGCCTTTTCCAAAAATTTATTTATTACATCGATTTTACCATCAACTTTTACGCCGGCAAGTATAGCAGCAAAGGGACGTTTCGGTTTTTTCATGGTTTCCCCGATATATTTCATTTCTTTCATCATCAAATATCCTGCTGCTACCTGATCGAATTCATTAGCGAGAACTGAAACTGAAGCATGGGCTCTGTGAGCTATTCCGAAAGCATTGTTAACAAAAACATCTCCGAGTTTAGCGATCTTCTTTGCAAACTCTTTATCACCAGTTGTATCTTCTTTATGAAAACGAGTATTTTCCAAAAGAACAACATCACCTTCCTCCATTTCGTCGATGATTTTTTCTACATCTTCTCCAATACAGTCAGGAGCAAGGATAACGTCAGTATTTAAAAGTTCGGACAATCTTTCGGCAACAGGTTTTAAGCTTAAGGAAGGAACGATCTTTCCCTTCGGTCTTCCCATGTGTGACACAAGTATTAATTTTCCATGCTCAACAATTATTCGCCATAAAGTTGGAAGAGCATCTTTTATTCGCTTGTCGTCAACTATCTCTCCTTTTTCATTAAGAGGAACATTGAAATCAGATCTTACAATTACTCTTTTACCATTAACATCTATTTGGTCTATCGAAAGTTTACCCACAATTAAACCTCTTATATTTGATTTACATTACTGTTAGACCTCAAATATAATAATAAGGTCGCTTTATGCAAAAGGATATTTTTACTAAAAAACATGGAATGAATTATTGTCATTAGAAAATAAATGTTGTAGATTAAAATAAACGAAGAGAATCTGCGTTTACTTAGATGTAAAGACTATGGAAACATGAGCAAATGGGATTAGAGAAGTTTAAAGACGGGGAGTTGATTTTAAAATTTAATTCGACTGGAAGGGATATTTTCTTCGGAGAATTAATGAGTCGGTACAACGATAAGCTTTTCAATTACATCATAAGAAAGGTTGGTAATATGGAAAACGCAAAGGATATATATCAGAATACTTGGTTGAAAATCGCCAACAGTCTTCCAAAATATAAGGATGAAGGTAAATTTTCGAATTATCTGTTCTTTGTCGCAACTAATGCAAGTTATGATCATTTTAGAAAAATAAGAAAAGACAATGAAAATTTGTATTTCAAACCTGTCTCTGCTGATAAAGATGGAAAGAACGATCAAATTGAATCCTTGAGATCAGATGTTCTTAATCCGGAAGAGGAAAACATTGAAATTGAAAGTAAAGAATTTGTCAATGATGCAATAAGGGAACTTCCTGAAAAGCAAAGAGAGGTTGTTTTGCTCAGAGCCGAAGGTTTCTCCTTCAAGGAAATTGCAGAAATGACAAACGTTTCCATTAGTAGTTTACTTAGTCGCTATAGGTACGGGATTGATAAAATAAAAAAGATGATGAAGGTATAAATTATGAAAGTCAAATTAACAGATGAAAAAATATTTTCAATGCTGAAAGAAGAATATATTAAAGTTCCGGAAGGACTTGATCAGCAGATATTATCCAAATTAAAAGTGAAAAAAGTTAATTTCTTCAAGACCAGATTAATAATATATTCTGTGGCTGCTACTATTGTTCTAGCTATAGTAATTTTATTAAATGTTTTGACTGTAAGATCACCTATGAATCCGTTAAGCAATATTGCATACAAGCAGCCAACCGAAACAGTTGTAGAATATGATATATTTAACGATGATGAATTGCTTTTAGCTTATGACGGTTTGTACAATGAAGGTTTTGAAGATTCTTATGATCTTATGGATGAAGAGCAGGATTTTTCTTACGAAGATGAGTTGTATGAGGATATTGCTTTCTTAGAAAATATGTAAAAACAATGATAATTGAAAGTAGGGGCGTTATTGCTATATTGTACCCTATAAACTGGACAGATAAAAAAAGGGGGTGTATGTTTGCAATTTTTTTATTAAACTGGTATAGATAAATAGAATTAAGGAATTTATTATGATCAAAAAGTTTAGTA
>JAQIDB010000188.1 GCA_027858225.1 Candidatus Delongbacteria bacterium | reverse complement strand
TGTTTTGGCTACAAATAATATAACAAACTTAGAGGCTTATTTCAATTTATTTCGTACTTATTTTACCTATATTTCAAGCATTATGACACAGTGAAAATATTTTTTCGGGGGTTTCCAGTATATAATTTATAATGCAAAAAAACAAACCTTGAATTTTTATAAATTGATTTTATTAGAACTAAAGTTTAAAATTAGTTTCTGATATTTATTAAATCTAAGGACCATTTATGTATAAAAATATTATATTTATAATTCTACTTATGATTTCCGCTAATTTTTACTGCTTTGCCGAACAACCCAATGATTCAAAAAATAATGAAAACAAAACTGAATACATGGTACTTCCTTTTGGTTATTATAATCCTACTACAAGTTTCGGATTTGGACTATATTCAATTTTTTTGTTCAAAGAAAATGTTAATAACGATAGATCTAAATTAAGAACTGAAATATCTTATACGTTAAATGAGCAAATAATATTCAGATATAAATCTTTATTCTATTTGAAAAACTCTAAGCTATATATTAAAGCCAATGTTAAGAAATTTATTTCTGATTTTTATGGATTGTCCAACAGTTCAGATATAAACAATGAATCTTTCTCCTATTTCAGCACTGACTTTTTTTTAGATTATAATAGAAATTTTTATAAAGAATATTCTTATTCCTTACTTTATGATTTGGATTATATTGAAATAACTAAATTTAAATTTGATGGAATACTTAATAACGATGGACTTACAGGAAAATACCCTTTGTTTAATCATTGTATCGGTTTCGGTTTTAATTATGAGAAGATTACTAAGAAATTCTACCGTGATGGTGTTCAATCAAACCTACAATATTTACTTTCTGCTAAACAGATTGGCAGTGACAATAATTTTTCTATTTTCAGTACTGATATAAAATACTTCGTATCACATAAACAAAGCTCAATTAATCTTCAGTTTATTACAAGATTCAGCTTTAATAATGTTCCCTTTACAAAATTATCTACTTTGGGTGGTACTTATAATTTACGTGGTTATCCTGACAAAAGATTCACTGATCAAAATATGATGTTATTACAAGGTGAATATGACTTCAGAATATATCAGAAAATTGCTGGGGCAATATATTATTCATTTGGAGATGTGTTCGATCCCTTCTCAGATTTAAAATTCAACAAGATCAAACAGGGATATGGCATAGGGTTGCTTTACGATCTTTTAGGAACAGCTGTGAGAGTGGATATAGCTACGTCGCCAGAGAATGAAATCCAAATCATAGCTACAGGAAGCAGAGCTTTCTAAAACTATCTATAAGCAATTAATGGTTCTATTTTATAAAACTATTTATAAGCTATCAGTGGCTGATCTTTTACAACACTTTCTCCATTCTCACAAAGAATAGCTGTGATCTCACAATCAAAATGTGCTTCAATACCGTTAAATAATTTCATGGCTTCAACGATACATATCTTATGTCCAGCTAAGATTTTATCTCCAACTTTTACTAATGCAGGCTGATCAGGTCCTTCAGTAATATAAAATGTTCCAACTAATGGTGAATTGATCGTATTTTTATGCTCAGAAGTTTCAACAATTTTCTCTTCAATAATTTCTTCTTCAGCAACAACCTTTTCTTCTAATGCCTGACTTTGTTCTATTTTTTTCAAAGCTTGAGGAATAATATTACCATCTGATTTAATTGATATTGCAAAATCCCCTTTAGAAATTGATATACCATCAACACCCATTCCTGCTGCTGCACTTATTATGGAACTTAAACCTTTATAGTCATCTTTGTGAAGTAACTGAACAGGTTTGACAACTTCAGGTTTCATATGTTTCTTTGCTATTACAGGAGTAATTTTTTCTTCAACTTCTTGTAATTCTACATCGGCAGGAATAGGATCTCTTTTACCTTCAGGTTGTGCACGCCATTTAAAGTATGCCATAGCAGGTTCAGGGAAAATACAGTAGGATATAATATCTTCTTCACCTTTCAGCAGTTTTGGATCTATACCATCTGCTGCTGTTGGCAACATTGGTTCAATGTCATCAGCTGGTCTGTGATCAATGGGTTTTTCATTGCCCAATATCATTTTAATAAATTTCTTCTTAATTGGTACCGGAGATCTTCCGTATTTACCTCTTACATAATCTTGAACTTCATTTGGGACGATTTTATATCTTTCACCTGATAAAACATTCATGACTGCTTGAGTTCCTACGATCTGGCTTGTAGGAGTAACAAGAGGACAAAATCCAAGCTCTTCTCTTACTTTAATTACTTCATCTAATACAATCGGTAATTTATCTAAAGCATTTTGCATTTCCAATTGAGATTTGAAATTTGAGATCATACCACCTGGTATTTGGTGAATTAGAATCCCTGGATCTACATGTTCTACTGCTTGAGCATTTCTCATAGTTCTTTTTGGTTTAAGATCAGTAAAATACTTTGCTACTTTTTCTAACGCATCGAAATTTAAATTAGCAGAATAGCTGGTCTCGTTAAATATAGCAGCTAAAGTTTCTACAGGTGGTTGTGAATTTACACCTGACATTGATGATATTGCACAATCTATAGCACCTGCTCCGGCTCTTACACCTTCAACATAGGTAGGTATAGCCATTCCACTTGTTCCATGGCAATGAAGTTGTATTGGAATACCAATCTCTTTATTTAAAGCTGAGACTAATTTTTCTGCTGTAATAGGTGTTAAAATACCGGCCATATCTTTTATACAAATTGAATCAATACCAATGTCAGCTTGATCTTTTGCATCTTTTACATATTTTTCTATAGTATGTACTGGTGAAATTGTATAAGCTAAAGTACCCTGGGCATGGCCACCATATTTTTTAACTGCTCTTATAGCGGTTTCTAAATTTCTTGCATCATTTAAAGCATCAAATATTCGGAATATATCAATCCCGTTAATACAAGCTAATTCAACAAATTTATCTACAACATCATCTGAATAATTTTTATATCCAACAATGTTTTGTCCTCTAAGTAACATCTGTAAAGGTGTGTGTGTTGCATGTTTTTTTATTTCTCTGAGTCTTTCCCATGGGTTTTCTCTTAGAAATCGTAGACATACATCAAAAGTCGCTCCACCCCACATTTCCAATGAATAATAACCAACATTATCGATCAACTCAATTATATCAAGCATATCTTTAGTTCGCATTCTAGTTGCCCACAATGATTGATGAGCATCTCTTAGAGTAGTATCCGTTATTCTCAATGGTATGTTATGAATTATCTCATCATTGTTTAATATAATTTTCTTTTTACTCATAATTTTGCCATCCTATCAATTTAAAACACATTTTTGTTAAAACTATCACACTATTTATTAAAAACGCCAATGTTAGAATATTTCTCAAATCGTTTCTTAAGTAATTTAGATTCGGAATTTCCTTTATATTTTTTCAAATGCTTAAGCACTACATTCTTTACGGATTTTACAGTACTTGGATAATCATTGTGAGCCCCACCTAATGGTTCATCAATAATCTCATCAATGACCTTTAGTTCCTTTAAAGAGCTTGCAGTGATCTTTAGCGCTTCTGCAGCTTTTTGAGCCATTGTTCCGTCTCTCCAGATTATTGAAGCACAACCTTCGGGTGATATTACAGAATAGATAGAATTTGATAACATAAGAATTGAATCCCCTACACCTATTCCTAATGCTCCTCCACTTCCACCCTCTCCTGTAACTACGCAAACTATAGGTACTTTTATCTGAGCCATCTCTACTAAATTTCTTGCAATTGCTTCAGCCTGACCTCTCTCTTCAGCTTCTAATCCCGGATATGCACCTGGAGTATCGATGAAAGTAACAATAGGAACGTTAAACTTTTCTGCTAACTTCATTAGTCTTAATGCTTTGCGATAGCCTTCAGGTTTTGCCATACCGAAATTTCTTATAACATTTTCATCAACATTCTTTCCTTTATTATGACCTATCAACATTATAGGTTGTCCATCGATTTTTGCAAACCCACCGATCAAACCACGATCATCTCCAAATCTTCTATCACCATGAAGCTCAATAAAATCAGTGAAAAGTAATTTAATATAATCATCTAGGACGGGTCTTTTATGATGCCTTGCAATTTGCACTGTTTCCCATGGAGTCAAATTCGAATAGATATTTTTTTTCTTTGACTCGATCAACTTCTCCATATTTGTAATCTGTTCAGCAAAATCGCTATCTTTTGTATCTGTCATCGCTTTTAATTTTTCCAGCATCTCTTCCATATCAGATACTGAGGTTTCTTTCTTATTCACAATTTCCCCTATCTGTTATAGAATGATAATACTTGATATAGTTTATTCTTCATTTCGGATCTATTGGCTATAAAATCAATAAATCCATGCTCTAATAAATATTCAGATGTTTGAAAATCATCAGGTAATTTCTGTTTAATTGTATGCTCAATAACTCTTCTTCCTGCAAAACCAATTAAAGCACCCGGTTCTGCAATATTCAGATCTCCAACCATGGCATACGATGCGGAAACTCCACCAGTTGTAGGATCTGTTAGAACTGAAATAAACGGCACTTTTCGTTCATCCAATCTTGCTATTCCAGCACAAGTCTTTGCCATTTGCATTAAAGATAAAATACCTTCATGCATCCTTGCTCCACCTGAAGCTGAGAAAATTATAAATGGAATTTTTTTATCGTAAGAATAATTTGAAGCTTGCAATATCTTCTCACCTGTTCCAGAACCTAAACTTCCACCCATGAATCTAAAATCCATTACTGCAACAACAACTTTGATACCATTAATTTCTCCTGTACCAGTTACAATAGCTTCATTTAATCCTGTTTTTTTGCGAGTTTTAGCTACTTTATCCTTGTAGCTCTCTTTAGCATCGACAAATCCAAGAGGATCTGCAGGATAAATAGAAATATTTATCTCATCAAATGTTCCAGAATCTAAAATCAATCCAATTCTTTCGTATGCTGAAATCTTTGAGTGATAATTGCATTTTGGGCAAACATTTAAATTGTTATGCCAGTCTTCTTTAAATATATGATTTTCACATTTGGTGCATTTTATCCAAATATCAGAACTTTTATTCTCTTTTTTACTTTTTGATTTACTGAACCAAGCCATTATTTATCCCTTTATTGCTTTTAATGTCAGACTTAAGATAATGAGGTTGATATTTGTTTAAATGTGGTAATAATGTACATTCCCGGACTTTTATTTAGTCTTTAAAAGTCCAGGAACAACTTGTTGTGTGATGTTTAGAATGTGTACTTATATTGCTGCGTTAATCTCTTTTAAGAATTCCTCTACATTAATACCATGAGCCACTAAACCATCCTCTAAACTTTCAAAGCTGGCTGCAATACATCCAATACATCCTAGATTGTATTTTACAAAAGTACTGTGAGTTTGCGGATAATCTTTTAAGATTTGAGTAATTGACATTTCTTTTTGGATCTTCATTTTATACTCCGATTATTTTTAATTAATTATTTTATCTCTAGCTTCTATAGCCAACCTAAGGCTATGGGATTTTTTCTCTGGAACTCCACCTAGGAGTTCATCCATTTGCTCGAATGTGATACTTCTTGCTTCTTCAATAGTTTTCCCTATTAACATTGTACTTATAAGTGAGAATGCAGTAATTGTTCCACTACAGGCTTTTAATTTATATTTAAAATCAATAATAATATTATCTTCTATCTTTACATAAGCTTGAACAGTATCAAAACAACCACCCTCCTCATTTTTCACAGTACAGGTTGCACTAGGTGTTCCAATAATTCCAATATTCTTTGGAGCTGCAAAATGCTCCATATATGTTTTTGAATACATTATTTTTTCCTTTTCATGAGTTGTTCAAGATCATTTATCTCAATTGGTATGGATTTAGATAAGTTTTCATGATCTTTCTCTGTTACGAGTATATCATTTTCCAGTCTTATACCTATTCCTTTTTCAGCTATGTATATTCCCGGTTCCACTGTAATTACCATATTCTTCTTCAATGGTTTACTTCTATCACCAACATCATGTGTGTCTAATCCAAGATGATGACTAACACCATGGTAATAATATTTTGATATCTCATCTATGCGTTTTATCAGTTTAAGTTTTTTTAAACCTCTGAAAAGTGATTTTTTTGAAATTTCTTGAAGTTCCATGAGAGTAACACCCGGTTTTACTGCTTTAATCACTTCTTTGGAAGCATCCAGAACCACATTATAATATTTCTTCTGCATTTCACTAAATGTACCTTTCAGTGGAAAAGTTCTTGAAATATCAGCTGCATAATTTTCATATTCAGCTCCTGTATCAATTAAGATCATATCATTTTTTTGAGTTTTCTTATTGTTCTCCTCATAATGAAGTATCGTAGCATCTTTCCCGGATACAGCTATTGTCTGAAAGGCTGGTTGTATTGATCCTTCTTTTAGATAATTATACAGCAAAATCGCTTCACATTCATTCTCGGTTATACCTGAACGAGTTTTTGAAAACAGATCTCTTAAGCCTATCTCAGTAATCTTTATAGCTCTTCTCATCATTTTAATTTCGCAAGGATGTTTTACACATCGCATTTCATCAAGTGTTTTGTTAATTGCAGTGATCTTAATAAAATTATATCGTCTTCTCAAATTTGATGCAAATACTTGGGTGTAAGAAGGAATTATTTCATCAGGTGTAGCTTCATTGTACATATACACTTTCTCGATTCCAACATTATTAAATAAACCATCATAAAGTTCACCAAGTTCTTTTATGCTACTGATACTTGATATACCGGAAATTTTAGTAATCTCTTTATCTGTAGTATCCTTGCCTATCCACTTTTCTAATCTTTCATCAAGTACATTTCTAAATATTTTACTGGTTGTCTTTCCATTGATTTTAGTCACTACTAGAACAGCTCTGTTGAGCTCTAGACCTGTTAAATAGAAAAAATTACTATCCTGCTTGAACTTGAAAAAAGTATCTGCGTTCTTGATCTTATTGACCGATGACATTATAAATACTACAGAATTGTCATCTATTTGTTTTAATAAGCTTTTTCTGTTTGAGCTAAAAAAAGTCTCAGGAAATTTTAAATCTTTAAGCATCTTTTTCCTCATCATTATCTTTTAAATACATTTTATCATCATTGAAAAAATCATCGTCAGGGTATTCATCTTTTTTTAATATGAAACTTCCATTTTCTTCCTTTTCTTCGATCTCAACTTTCTCCTCATATGGAATTTCAAGATCGTACTCCGATTTAGTTTCACTATCTTTTATAAATTCAACAGTATTAAAAGTATTATTGTCTCTTTCAATAGAGGCATCTTCCGTAGTTGGAAAATATATCTTAAATTCTGTTCCTTCGTTCACCTTGGATTGTATCGTAATTTTACCTTTATAATCATCTACTATACCCTTTACAATACTAAGCCCTAGACCAAGTCCTTTCCCCATCTCTTTAGTTGTATAAAACGAATTGAATGCTTGATCTAATTGCAATTCATCCATTCCACATCCATTATCTCTGATCGCAAGAATAATGTTTTTGTCTTCATACTTAGTAGATATATTTATGATACCTTGATCTGAGTGAAAACCTTTCTCTAAAATTGCATCTTTTGCATTTGATAAAACATTGAAAAGTATTTGAGCAATTTCTTGAAAATTACATTTATACATTGGCAATTTAGGGTGCAAATGTAATTTGATCTTCGCATGATATTTAATATTATTTTTTACCAATACAAGTACATCTTTAACAATATCATTCAATGAATTTGAAGTGTATTTTCTACTGTAATAACTCATCTTTGCTGTACTGTCAACTATTTGTTCTATTATTCCAATTGATTTTTTATTACTAATAACAAGACTTTTAAGATCATTGAAAATTTTGTTAATCTCATGTTTTTTTACCAGCTTTTTTGTTTCTAAAGCTCCTTTTCTATCTGAACTTTTTACTTTGATAAGATCATAAATAAATAGAGCCAGGTCATTCAAACTTAGTTTCATATTATCCAATGATAATTTAATTACTTGACCTGGATTTTTTATTTCATGAGTAATTCCTGCCAAAAGAGTTCCCAGTGACACCATCTTATCTAATCGTGCTGCACCCTTCGCTGAGTTAACTAATTTTTCATTAGATTCATTCAATTTATCTGTTGTAATTTTTATTTCTTCATTCAGTTTTTTATTAAGTACTTCGATCTCAGAAGAGTACTTTTTTAATAATTCCTGCTTTGCTGATTTATGTTTATATGACCGGTAAATAAAAAATATTACAAGAACAGATAATAAAAATACAATTAAAAAGAACTGATTTATACTTTTCTGCTTGTCAAGATTAGCTTGTGTTAGTTTATTATCTCTGATCTGAGAAAACAATTGCTTCTCTTTTTCTTTGATTTTATATTTTTTTTCTAATTCAGCTATTTTTTGCTCTTTTTCAGAACTTAATATTTCACCATTAATCTTATTATATTTTTTTAAATTGAAAAATGCTTGCTTGTAGTTACCGATTGTAGAATCTAGCTCAACTAAATTTATCAAATTATTCCGTACCATTACTTGCACACCCATTTCTTCAAAATCAATTTTACTTTTTAGTAGATATTTTCTCGCCAAAACATGATTTTTACTATCTAAATATGCTTTGCCATAATTGTGACTCACTAATGCTAATCCGTAATTATCTCCAAGTTTTTTAAATATTTTAGACGCTTTGCCTAAATATTGTAAGGCCTCTTTAAATTTTTCTTGTTCAATAAGTATATCTGACATGTTGTTCATTATAATAGCCTGATACAACTCAATATCTTCATTTTTATATATCTTAAGAACTTTCTTTAGGCTCTTCAATGCCTCATCACGCCTACCTTGATGAGTATAAACTATCGCTATATTATTCAGAACTTCAGCAATTTTTTGCACTTTTAGTGACGAACGATAAATATCTAATGCTTTATTAAAATTTTCTAAGGCTTTTTCATAGTCTTTTGTTTCATCAAATACTGATCCAATATTGTTGAATGCTTCTGCTCTAGAAAAATCATCACTAATATTGTCTGCATATTTTAATGATTTGTAAAAAAATATCAAAGCTGTATTAAAGTCGGATAAGTGATAATACGATTGCCCCATGTTTAATGTTAACTCAATTATCATCCTTTTATCAATCAATTCTTCGTAAATCTTAAGAGAAGGTTTGTACTCATCAATAGATTCAAAATATTTATCATTTCTAAATAAAAACTTACCGGCTTTGTAATGAGCTTTTGCATTAAGTTTAATCTTTCCACTTTCTGTTGCTAATTTCTCAGCTTCTTCGAGTAATGAAAGAGCATCATCCAACTTTTCAGTATATATTACTTCAGCTAGTTCGATCATCAATTCAATTTTCTGATCTCCCTTCGTCGATGAAATTAAATTTTTCAAAGAATCTTTCTCAGCTGCTGTCACTGAAAATATAAAAAACAATAATATGGATGTTAATAATATCTGCTTCAAACCTGATTTCTCCTTTGCAAATAAGGTATATTAATAGAGCATTAATTTATAATAAATTACAAGAATTCACAAGTTAATTAATAAATAATATAACAGAAAAATAGGATAAAATATTTGAAACTTTCCTCGTTTATTAACAATTTTAATCTTGCAAAACGGCACAATAATTCACATTATTATTAAAATCTCTGCTTGAAAATTAAACTATTTATCATTTAAGCAGTAAGACTAATATAATCATAATAACTTTTATAGGAGCTTAACGTGGGAATGGAATTCAATAAAGCATATGAGACCTACTCGAGAATAAAAAGCAATATATTAACAGTTTTCAAAGGTGATCCTTTCAATATTGACTTACTACTTGGAGGATACTTTACTAATGGACATATATTACTTGAAGATTATCCTGGAACCGGAAAAACAACTTTAGCTAAAGCATTGGCACTTTCTATACAAACTGACTTTAAAAGAATACAGTTTACCCCTGATCTTTTACCTACTGATATTACTGGAGTAAATGTTTTCAATGTAAAAGATCAAAGTTTCTATCTTCAGAAAGGCCCTGTCTTCACCAACATTCTTTTAGCTGATGAGATTAATAGGACTACTTCCAGAACACAGTCAGCATTACTTGAAGCAATGGAAGAAAAACAGGTTACTATCGATGGAACTATTTATCCCCTGGACGATGATTTTTTTGTAGTATCTACTCTTAATCCTGCTGAACTTCAAGGAACTTATCCTCTTCCTGAATCACAGATCGACAGATTTGCTCTCCGTTTCTCGCTGGGATATTTGTCTAAAGAAGAAGAAGTTGAACTGCTGGATATTAAGGATCCATCTAAACCATTAGCGAGTCTAAAAGCTTGCTCAACAAGGGAAGAAATATTACAAGTTAGAAATACGATAAATGAAATAAACATCCATAAAGATATTAAAGATTTTATAGTTGAATTAGTAAGAAGAACCAGATCATATGATGGCATTCTAATTGGAGCAAGTCCCAGGGCATCAATCGGGTTACAAAAACTTGCAAAAGTTTTAGCATTATCTGAGAATAAAGAATTTGTTACTCCAGATCATATTATAAGGTTGGCCCCTTTTGTTCTTGGGCACAGATTAATATTTGACCAATTCGTAAATGATGGTGAAATAAAGCAAATCGACATAATCAACAACATAATCAAAGAAACACCCGTACCAAAATAAATCAGGCATAAAACATGTCCGCAGAATTCTTTTACAAAAGTTATGCAAAATTCTCAAAGAGAGGTAGAAAGACCAGATTATCGGTAACACCTTTTGGATTGATTATTATTTTTGTATGTATAATATCAGGATTTGCAGGTATAAATTTAATGTCTTCATTTCTGTATCGACTATTTGCATTATCTCTTTCTTTCTTAATTATTTCATACTTTTCCAGAATAAAGAATTTCAATAACTTGAATATTAAACTTTTCTTTCCTAAACAGTTTCCAGTTGGAGAAATATCACAATACTCCGTAAAAATATTTAATGACAATAAAAAAGATATTTTTGATCTGACCATTGTACCGGTCGTTGAGGATGTAATTCCCACATTGGAACAATTTTTAAAATATAAAGAACCAAATGAAGATAAAAGAAACTTTTGGGATAGAAAAATCTATGCTTACAGATGGATGTGGCATATTATCAGATTATTTAAGGCTGAATTCACTGCTATAAATATTGATTTTATTAAAGCAGGATCTGTTGCTATTTCAAAACCTTCGTTCATTCCTGTGAGAAGAGGAAAAGTGACCATTTCAGGTGCTTACTTGATAAAAAAAGATCTATTCGGAATATTCAATACTTCAAAACTTTTTCAACTTGATGAGAAGATAACAGTTCTACCTAAGAGATACGAAATTGATAAAAAAACTGTAAATATGATTAAAGCAGATATTGACCGAACGAAAAATTCATTATACAATATTTTACATAAGCATAAAACTGGTGATTTTGTAGGATTAAGACAATATGTACCTGGTGATCCGGTCAATAATATTCATTGGAAATCCTGGGCTAAAACTCAAAGACCGACTGTAATAGAAAAAGGCTTTGGCAAAGTTAATGAATTCAATATAGCACTTTTTAATATCACCAAATCTGAAGATGAAAAGTTTTCACTGAAATTTGAAGATACTTTATCATTCACCTATTCCCTGCTGGAATATTTTTCAAAAAATTGGTTTACTGTGAACTTCTATTATTTCAACAACAATGAATTGAAGACTATCACTGTCAACAATGATAAAGGGAATTATCCTAAACTGTATGAGATAATTTGCAAATTGGACTATAATATCAACCCAGAAATAGAGAAATTAGTTAATCAGTTGAGAAAGAGGCTGAACAAGCATTCAAATTCTTTCTTTGTACTACCTGAGTATGATGAAAAAATCTTTAACTTTGTTGACAGTTTCAAACCGATAACTGCATTGAATTCTGACGACAAAATGGATAGAAGAAGAGTCATTAAGATCCCTGAAGTAAATAAAAACATTGAGCAGATAACGATAACATGAATAAATATCCACTACTAATATCTTTTGCACTTTTGTACTGGGGTTTTAACACTGAAAACATCGCTGTATCAGTTCTTTTTATGTTACTGCTTGAATCTCATCGTATAATCAAATTTAGATGGGATTTCTCCACTAAAGATTTTAACATGATATCGATAATATCAACTTTAGCTTCAATAGGCTATTTGGTATATTTCACTAATTCAAATCAAAATATTGGATTTATTTCATCATATTTACAATTCCTTCCAATAATATTATTCCCATTGAATTTTTTCTATTTATACAGTACAGCAGAATACATAAATGCCAAAAAGTTATTTCTGCTATTTGTTGTAAATAAATATTCCATCGTTCATCCTTATACTAAGAGATTTCAGCCTGACTATATTTTCTTTGCAAGTTTATTGATCGGTGGAAGTGTTACTGAAGGAATATTTTCAATTGCGGCATTGATACTCTTGGTACTTCCAATATTATTTTTTCACAAGTCTAAAAATTATAAGTTTATAACTTGGATAATAGGTATCATATCTGTTATTATTATTGCGATCATCATACAATTCAGTTTTGCTTATACATTCTTTTTTATGAAAGATGTTTTAACTGATCTGTATCTTGATTATTTCATAAAACATACTGACAGAAGTTCCGCTATAGGTAATATAGGAAGCATGAAAGGTGATTTTAAAATTGAACTAAGAGCAGAGATTTACAATTTCGGAAAACCTTATTACCATCTTAAAAGTGAAGTTTTCAACACTTATATGAATGGTATTTGGAGAACTTCGGAAACTGGATCGGACAAATTACCTCAGGATTACTTTGAGTATGGTAAAACCGAAGTTGACTCTATGAGAGTTTTCTTTTTCTCCTCTGGAAAAAATACTTACTTAAAATTACCTTTTACCACAAGTTCCATTTTTGGTATCAGTCAAAACCAAATGAGAATAAATTCTCTTGGAAGAATAACTATCAACGATCCGCAGTATCTTACAGATTATAAAGTTTATTCCAGAAAGGATTCTATAATCAATCTCTTTAGCGAACCCGATATAAATGATCTTACTATGATTTCCACCGATGCAGAATTAATTAATCCTTTGATAGATTCATTACATTTGAAAGGAATGTCACTGAATCGGCTCCATCACACTTTATCAAATTATTTCATCTCAGAATATCGCTACTCATTAGACTATATTGAACAAAAAGACAATAATAAATTAAAGAATTTTATTGATAACAAAGAAGGTCATTGCGAATTATTTGCGACTTTATCATGCCTAATATTTAGAAAACTTGGTTATCCAAGCAGATATGTTACAGGCTATCTTGTTAGTGAATATAATGAAATGGAAGAATTGCATGTTGCAAGAAAAAAAGACAGACATGCATGGATATATGTAAACGACAACATTGGTAATTGGTATGAATTTGATACTACTCCTCCGGACATATCTTTTAATCGTTCTGGATCAGGTTTTTTCAGTAAAGTATATGATAAAGTATCTTATCTTTATTACAGAGCGTTTATGTTTAGAAAATATAACAATGATCTCTTTCAGAATGTATTACTTCTTTCAATAATTCCACTTGCTTTATTCTTGCTTTACAGGATATTAAAAGGTGTCAAATACAGAGGGAATGAGAAAAAAGACAAATTTCGATCACATTATAAGATCATTGAAGAACTATCTCAGTTACAGGATAAATTAAAAAACAATAAAATAGAAGATCATGAAACATTATCGAAATGGTTTGACCGCATCGGCGATATTATTGACGATAACGAAAAATTGAATATCATTCAAAATCTGTATTATCAAAAAAGATATTTCTCTAAAGAATTTACTGAAGAGCTTGAGAAGGAATTAAAAAAACATATCTCAACATTACAATAACACAATTGTACAGACGCGATTAATCGCGTCTCTACGGAATTGGATCATTTTATACGTCAAAATCTTTAATTAACTGTTTAAATTTAAAAACAGGTGTGAAACCTGTCGTGGTCTGCAATATCCTTCCTAAAAATCCATCTATAGTCTTTTTATCCTCAACAATACCTCTTTGATTCAAGCACAATAAAGCTTCAATAACAGCTTGTCTTACTTTATTATTAGTATTGAAGAATAAATGTGAAAATTTATTAAATTCATCAATATTCTTAATAAATTTTGTATAAGCCACTACAGCATTGATCACAACATAAAAATTCTTATGTTTTAAAAGTTTCCCAACCTTGGAAACAACTTTTTCATTTGACCCAAGATTTTCAGAGAAATAAATAACATTTTTTAATCCCTCAGAAACTGTTTCAAAGTATTTATCATCTAATGAACTTAATATATCCTTTTCAATCGTCTCATTGAATCTGCCAATCTTTCTATATGCAGTCATGATATTTCTTCTGATAAAATTCACCTGCTGATATTGCCCCCCGAAGAGTCTTTGCAACGATGATACTTTTCTATTATCATTGAATAACTTGCTTAGAAAAGGGATCTTTTCTTCTGCGTAAGTTAAGCCTGAAAGCTTTACAGCATAATTTCTAACCTGCCATGAATCATAGTTGAAATAATGACTGGTTCTATATCGAAGATAATCTAAGTATTTATTACTCGTAACTTCCTCTTTACTCATTTTAGATAATATACTTATAAGCTGAGGTGCTCTGAAGTTGGCATAAGGATTTTTTTCTATTATTTCTTCTACTTTATATTCTTTTTTATTACTATTTTCAAGTATCTCGGTAATAAATTGATATATTTTCTCTGTCCCAGAGTCTTTTATATAATTTCTTGCATTTTTTTCAAGTAGAGCAATTCTTTCTTTATCGTTATATAGGTCACTGATCTTTTCACTGAGCTTCTTTCCGCTTACCATTACTGCGAATTCATCATTATCTATGATTATATCCTCATAGATCACTTCAGCAGCTCCTGCATCCTTAATATCCTCAGCATTGATCACCTGATGATCACCGGACAAATTCGCTTTAGGTATTATAAGAGAAGCCCTACCGCAAACAGCTATCTCATTTATAGTACCACCACCTCTTGTAATAATAAGATCTGAAGCTAAATAATAATCTTTGATATTTTCTGCATAATCCATTCTGGTATAAAAACTAAAATCCTTTTGATCTATTGAGTTATACCCGAATCTTCTGATCGTGTCCAGAACTCCGTTATATGATGGAGTTCCCTTCCCTGTCACATGAATGATCTTCAACTTTGAAAGATCTTTCAGATACCTAAGACTATCCACAATACTTCTATTGATCGTTCTAGCACCCTGAGAACCGCCCACGACAAATACTACAAATGAATCTTTCTCAATACTTAAATTCTCTCTGGATCCTTCCCTAGTACCATGTTTAAATTCATCTCTTACAGGATAGCCAACATATTTTCCATTTCTTTTGAAATATTCTAGGCATGAACGGTATGACAATCCTACTCCATCACACATTGGTCCGGCTTTTTTAATCATTTTGCCTGGTTCCGCATTCGCTTCATGTAAGAACAATTTAGCTTTTGATAATTTAAATTTTCTGAGTAGTCTTCCGGCAAATATCGGAGATGCTGAAACAAAACCACCTGTACCTATAATAATATTCGGTCTGAACAACATAATGTGATAACAACTTTTCATAATACCGAAGAACAAAGAAATAATAAAGGTCAAAAAACTCATACTGAACTTTGATCCAGGCAATCCAGTAGCAGGAATAAATTTTATTTTATATCCTTTCGCAGGTACGATCTTAGCCTCAATTCTACCATTCGCACCGATGTATAGGAATTTAGCATCTTTGTCTTTCGTTTTTATGTAATTTGCAATGGCTAAAGCAGGATATACATGTCCGCCTGTACCACCGCCTGTTAAAATATATCTCATTATTATTTCACTTTTATTATTATTGTCTTTGAAAATATATGTTCAAGCTTGGATTTTATCAAATGAATTATTTTTAAAATTTGTAATATTAAAAAAAGGCTACCCAATGGATAGCCTTTACAAATAATTTAAGAAAATCTAGGTCCTTAAAATTTTATTTACCATATGGTATTTCATCAATGGTTAAAGTATAAGGTCCAGTATTTCCAGTTTGTTTTTCTTTCTTAACTTCTTTAACGTTGTAGAAATATGCCACTTTAAGGTAATAATATCCTGACAAAGGAGCAGTATACAAGATCTCAGGTTGCCAATCTCCACCACCGTCATCATTATATGCTACTTCTACAAGATTTGTATCCATCTCAATATATAAACCAAATGCAGTATCTAAGTTTTCAGTTGATGTATTTTCAAAAAAGTATTCTGACCCTGAATCAAGATATACTCTATACCAATCTATGTCATCTTCAGGATTAATTTCATAAGTGTCAGTATGTGGAATACTTGACACAACAACAAAGTCATCCGGTATTGGAACATCACTTCCTACCACAGCAAATTCACCATCACTCCAATCAAATATGCTTGGATCACCTATGCTTATTATTTTCATTGTTAAATTGTCAGTAGGTTCTGCATCAAATGGGATAGTAAGCTGATAACTGCCATCATTCCCAGCATTGTCAATTGTACTTTCAGGAATTAATGTTCCATTTTCATAGAATTCTATCATAACATTTCCATTAATATTATCCTGCCAATATATCCAATAAGTTTCACCAATAACCAGCTCTTCTCCTCCATTAGGGTATCCGACCTGAATAGAAGGTGGGGCTGCAATGATAGTAAAATAATCATCACTTTCATCATAAATATTTCCATCAATTGAACTTGCGATCACAATTGTGTATAAGTCACTTGCTTCGGCATCTAATGGAATATGAAATTCAAATAAACCGTCACTTGCTGTATAGTATGCTATTTCATAATTACCCTCAAGATATACAACTACATTTCCATCAATATTATCTTCCCAGCGTACAGTTTGAGTTGTTCCGGCATCATACCTTTCACCTCCATTAGGAGATATTACTCTTATATAACCTGGAACAGGATCTATAGTAAAATCATCATCAGATGTATCGGTGATTCCTTCGACGGCAACACTTGTTATTTTGATCTCAAAATTCGAACCTTCATCAAGATTTATTGGGATTGCATAATCAAAAGAACCATCACTTGGTGTTGAACTTGCTATGACTGTAGTTGTCAATCCGTTGATCAATTCTATCTTTACGTTATCATCTATATTATCATTCCAGAATATTATTTCAGTTGTACCCATTTCCCATTCTTCTCCACCGTTTGGTGATAGTACTGATATAAAATCCCCTTCCGGTCTTATTTCAAAATCATTGTTGCTGGAATCGAAAATATTAGTAGTTAATCCTGTTACTCTAACTTTATAATCATCATCTTCAGAAAGATCAGTAGGAATAACATAATCATAAGATCCATCATTCTCGGTTGATGCTATAATAACTCCATTTAATATACCATTACTATACAACTCTATGGCTACATCAGCATCACTGATATTACTCGTCCAAGTAATTGTTTGAGTCGTATTCATTTCCCAGGTTTCTCCACCATTCGGTGTAGTTACAACGACATAATTTGATGCTGCAGGTGGTGTAATCGCAAAAGCATCATCACTGAAATCGTAAACACCCGCGTTGCTTACACTTGTTATTTTTACTACGTACGGGCCAGCTGTAAAACCTGCCGGTATAGTATAATCATAAGAACCATCACTTTCTGTTGACGATTCTATTTCAATACCTTCTGCTCCATCAAATAACTCTATCTTTACTTCTTCACTGATATTATCTGTCCATGTAATTTCTACGACAGTACCAACTTCTAAGATCTCTCCACCGTTTGGTGATATTATAGTAATAACACGATCAGGTGCAGGGCTTGAGCTATCATCACTACATGATATTAATATAATCCCTGAAACCATGAATGCTAAAAATAACATTAAAAATTTCTTGTACATTTTTTTTCTCCATTATTTTTTAAAATAATTCTAAATTCTTTTCTAATCCTTTTCCTTGCATTAACTCTTCTAAAGATTCAATTGCCAATTCCTTTGAGAAGCCATCGATCCATCCAAGCTTAACTATCTCTGAAATAAGAGCAGTGTTCTGCATTCTAGGATCAGGAATATCATCTCTAAATACTCTTACGACTTCCCCTCCTTTTGCTTTGACAGCTTCTTCAAATTCATCAATAGTAGGATATTTAATATCACCGAGCCTGTTATCGACTGTTTGATATTGAACATCGTAATAAATAACCTTGCCACCATCTTTCATCATTGTATGAACTGCACGAAGAGCTTCAAGTCTTTCAAGAGCGATCACAATATCTGCTTGACCGGGAGGAACTAACGGTGTGTGTACTTTCTTGCCGATACGCAGGTGCGAAACGACCGTACCGCCTCTTTGAGCTAATCCGTGAGTGTCAACACCTTTTACAGAATAACCGGCTTTATTGCATGTTCTTATCATTACTTCTGCAAGTTGACCTATTCCCTGTCCTCCAACTCCCGTCATATATATATTCATATCTTTCATTACTTTTCTCCCTTCTTAAAATCAATAGCTGTAACTGGGCATGTTTGTTTACATGATCCATCACCGATACAAAGATCTTCATTTACCATAATCTTACCATCATCATTTTTGATAAAGGATGGGCATGCAAAATCTTCTACGCAAACATTATGATTTTCACAAGTATTCTGATCTATCTCAACATGCTTAGGAACGTAATTGTCTTTTTTTCTCTGACCACGCATGAATTTAAGCATACAAGGATGACTTGCTATGACTACAGAAAAACCTTTGTGATCAAATGATTCTTTTACATACTCAGTAAGTTTCTTCTGCTGATAAGTATCAACCCTTCTGATAAATTTTACTCCAAATGACTCAAGAACTTTATCAATAGATATTTTCTCACCGATCTCACCTGAACCAGCATGAGGTTGATGACCTGTCATAGCTGTTGTTCCATTTTCCATTATTACCAATGTGAAATCATGATCGTATAAAACAGCGTTTATGATCGCAGGTAATCCTGCATGGAAGAAAGTTGAATCACCTATGAAAGCTAGAATTTTTCTTTTATCATTGCCGATTGATAGACCTGCTGCTGTACCACTGGAATGTCCCATTGATAAAAGCATTTCACCCATATTATAAGGTTTGAAAAATCCAAGTGAATGACATCCGATATCTCCGACTGTTATTGCATCCTTAGGTAAAGCCTGTTTAATAGCATGGAAGGCCGACCTATGACCACAACCTGGGCACATCTGAGGTATTCTTGGATTATTAAATTCAGATGCTTTTTGGGCTACCTTTGGATTAAATATCTCAGGCCAAATCTCTGAAAGAATTTTCCAAGTTCTATCTGGACCAAGTTCACCCATAAGATCTTCACTGTCAGTTCTGGAATATATTTTACATTTTATTTCTTTATCATAAGCGAAACTTTTGATCTCACTTTCCATTATCCTGTCTAGTTCTTCAATAATTATAACTTCATCATGAGCTTCTAGAAAACCTTTTACTTTATTTTTAGGCCATGGATAGCTGAAGTTTAAAGCAAGAACGTCAACCGGTTTTTCTACTTCATCAAGATTTTCGAGAAGAGATAATACAGGCATTGATGATGTAATAACTCCGAGTCTTTTTCCATTTATCTTATCTGATCCGAATGGAGAATACACTTTATTAAAATTCGAAGTCTCTGCTTCTTCCTCCATTGATGAAATTCGTGTAAAAGCTTTTCTTTTTAAAGGAAATACACTTTTCGTTATAGGAAGAAATGGTCCGTTCTTTGCATCGAATATTGGTTCATACTTGTATTCTGTAGTATCGATCTTACCGAACTTGATTATTTCCTTTGCATGACAAACGTGAGTGGTCATTCTTAATATTACAGGTATCTGGTATTTCTTTGATAATTTTGATGCTTCAAGAAATGCTTTGTAAGCTTCTGTCGGAGTTGCAGGTTCGAATGTAGGAATGTATGACATTCTTGCAAAGTGTCGGTTATCCTGCTCATTTTGTGAGGAATTAGCACCTGGGTCATCTCCGAGAATTATTACCAATCCTCCGACCATATTCATGAGTCCCAATTGTACTGCTGAATCTGAGGCTACATTTAATCCTACCGATTTGAAGAATACTACAGATAAATGACCATTTATACTTGCACCAAAAGCTATTTCAGTAGCTACTTTTTCATTGGTGGCATATTCAAAATGCAGCGGCCTTTTATCTACTGGCACCGTCAATATCGCATCTGCGATCTCAGGTGTTGGTGATCCAGGATAAGTTGTAACTACGTTGACACCAGCTTCGAACATAGCTCTGGCAAGAGCATGGTTTCCCATTATCAAGCCTTCCCATGGATCAGGTTGTACTATTAGTTCTCCGAATTTTTTCATTCCTTCTCCTCTTCGTCAGGTTTCTTAACTTCCATTGCGGTAATCTTTTCCTTTGGAACGTAAAACATTCCCATTAAAAATAATAATATACCCAGTACCCACATAGTAAACATAGCTGATTCCAAAGGACTGGTGATACCTACTACTGTAAAAATAAAGCCCAGATTTAGATTCACAGAACGTTTATCTTGTGAACTTTCAAGTGAAAGTTTCCCATTCTTTATAAGATTCAGTGCTGTAAAATAAATTCCTGCAGTAATAATGTATTGAATACCTTTGATATAGGCCTGGTCAAATATCATAATTGCTATGCCTAGAACAACAAACAATATTGCTGATATCATTATTATCATTTTTAAAATTTTTGATCTATCTATTTTCTTTTTCATTTATTTCCTTTTTGTTTAATCGGAAGATCAAACAACATAAAATCATTTTCCTCTTCCCAAGATGTGAATCCGAATTGTTTGAACCATTGATTACATTCTTTATCTTTTAAATGAATTATTATGTTCATATACTTTTGTTTATTCTTGTAAGTGATCTGCTTTAGCTTCTGGAATAATTCTTTTGCATATTTATCATTATCCGCAAAAAAATAGCTGATAAAGAGTTCATCCTTTTCTCTGATCATGAAAAAACTTAAGGCTTTAATTTCACCATTTTCAATAATACCGAGACATTGGTCAGTTTTGACGAATTTATCTGTGATCAGTTTATCTGTTATAGGATGTAATACCCAGCTTATGTTTATTCCGTTATTCAATAATTTAGCAGACTTTGATCTATGAAAATAATCCAGGGCCAATTTTTCATCCTTGATAATCTCTGACCTGTTACCTTTGTACTCTGGTATGAACTTAATCTTCGGTATTTCTTTGAATTTATTATTTCTTCTCTCTATTATCTCAAATCCTATCTTTGAAAAAAGACTAATTGATTCTACATTCTGAAAGTACGTCGTAAAACGAATTGTATTTACTTTTTTAGCTTTGGCTAATTTTATTAAATAATTCGACAGGAAGATACCAACACCTTTGATTTCAGAGTTCATGTCTTTTCTTAAACCTTCTATCCAGGCATCCTTTTCAGTTACCATTGTGAGCTTTTCGAAGCCGATGAGTTTTCCTTTTTCATCTACTGCTCCAACAAACTCACCCGTTTTTTCTTTTACCCATTTATCGAATACTAGAGGCATGTAGTCGTCGCCATCCCAGATATCTTTGGTTATTTCTGTTACTCTATCTTTATCCGACGACTTTATTTTTCTTATTTTTAACATTATTCTTTTCCTTAACTATTACTTAAAGTATTAATATATATGATTTCTGATTAAATTCAAATTTTATATTAGATTATTTCTTATATCGGATTAATAAAAAAAGGGACGATTTGAATCGTCCCTCATAGTGCGCATTCTTCAATCATTAATTAGCCTGAATTATATTCTTGGCAGCATTTTTTTCATCATCAAAATCAAATGATTTTAATAACTGAAATGCATTGTCAGGATCCAGAACTTTCGGATAAAATACTCTAAGAGCTGATAATTTTTCGTCTGCAAAGTCAAAAACCCCAAGTATCTGCTTACCCTGAGCAACATCAAAATAGTTTTTATTCGCTGCAACCGCTAATATAGATACCCTTTCCTCTTCAAAACTTTCATCCTTTAAATCACTCATTAACATCTGAAATTTAGAATTTATCATTTTCTTATTTACTTCAACCTGCACTTCTTCCACTTCTTCAACTCCCATTCCGAATGAAATATCTACATTTTGTGGTATGGAACTAACCAGATATTTGATCTCATCTAATAATTGCTTAGCGTTTCTTCTATCATTACCCTTAAGCTTAACAATATAATTCGCATTTAATTGACGAAGTCTTTTATTGATGTTCTTTATCACCACATTTGATTCGTAAGAACCATTGTTTGAAGTATTACCATCGATCTCCATGCTGAAATTACCACCTGGAGTGTTAAAGGTTACTTTTTCAGCAAATACTATTGTAGTTGCTAGCAGAAAAAATATTATTACATTTAATTTCATTTTAATTCTCCATCTTCTGAATTTTTTTTTGTGATTGAAATTAACGGTTTATTCTTAACTTGTCAATGCGATTAATCTTTGAATTCAAAAGAAAGTTTTTACCCAAAAACCCTCTGCAAAATCTCAGTAACCCTGGCAACAGGATCTTTCCTAATCTTCAACTCTTCCTTCGCAATGTAAAGAAATAATCCATCCAACGCTTTCTGTGTAATATACTTATCCAAATCAGGATTTACAGCCTTTTCTCCTGTAAAAATAGTAGTCGTATTATAGGCGTCCGCAACAGGCTTCCAATACTTTGTAACCTCAACACTTGCAACAGCTCTTCTAACCACAGGAGTAAATTCCGCTTCAAGAGCAGAACGAGTTTTTCTTTCAAGATATTGAGTTGCTGCATTATTACCACCTTGAAGAATACCAAAAGCATCATTAATAGTCATATTCATGATCGCACCTTTAACAATAGGAAGAGCCTTTTTTGAAGCTTCCTCAGCTGCACGGTTAAGAGATTTCTCAAAGTCTCTCACAATACCTTTCATACCTAATTTGATAACAGTCTTTCTGACTTTCTTAGCTTCTGGAGGAAAAGGAATTCTGATCAATGTATTTTTATTAAAACCATCTACTTTAGAAGTAATATAAGTAGAGTTAACAACACCAATGACCAAAGCTTCTTTAAGACCTTTGATAATCTCAGATGAAGTAAGACCTTGCTCCTTATCCATCCTAGTAGCTGAATCAAGTTTATTTAACTGTTGCATAATGTCTGCACAACCGAAGGGAAGAAAAGCTAAAAGCATAATGAATACTATTTTAATCTTTTTCATTTTAAATTCCTTTTATGGATTAATGGCTATGTAGGGGCACAACATCTTGTGCCCGAATTTAAAAGATAAGGAAAAAGAGTTAAATACCCAAATATCTTTTATAACAAAGGACTTGATATCCATATATGCAGACACTATATTCAGCCTAAGTAAAAAAATAAAACTGGATAAAATGAAGAAAGAAATAGACAAAGCAGTAACAGAACTGAAAACCGAAATGAATAATAACTTCAACGGAAAAAACTTTCAGAGAATATCCGAAACAGCAAATAACATACTCCACAGGTCTGAAGAAATAAATTATCTAAAAGGTAAGTATCAGTCATTAAGCATACTTGGAAGTGCTTGTTTTAATATCTGCGATTATGAAAAAGCACAAAAATATTATCTGAGATCTATCAGCATTGCAGAGCAAATGAAAGATAATAAGAAGATAGCATGGGGGCTGAATAACATCGGCATCATATTCTTTACTCTTGAAGATTATAAAAAAGCTCTTATTTATTATGAAAAGGCCCTAGAATTAAAACTTAACACCAAATATAATGGAAGTATTGCCACAACTTTATCAAATATTGGACTTGCTTATAACATGATCAACCAACCAGATAAAGCACTTGAGTATTTTAAAAAATCACTTGATCTCAATGAAGAAAGTAATAATAAACCTGCTCTTTGCAGAGAACTGAACAACATTGGTCTTGCGTGGCAGAAAAAAGGTGAACACGTTAAAGCTCTCGATTTTTTTGACAGATCGTATAAAATATCAATAAAAGAAAAGAACAAAAAAAGAACCGCAACAGCATTAATATATATAGCTAATCAACACCTAAAACAGAACGATTCTGAGATAGCCTTAAAAAAAGCTATTGAAGGAGAAAAACTTTCTATAACTCTTCACTCAAACATGCACCTTTTACATTTTTATGATGTAATACATAAGGTATATAAAATAAGTTCTCAATGTGACAAAGCCTATGAGTATCTTGAAAAATTCATGACCCTCAAAGAAATCGTTTATAAAGAAGATTTACAAAATAAGATATTTGATATGCAGATAAAATACGAATCTGAAAAGAAAGAAAAAGAAGCAGAACTCTTCAGAACAAAAAATGCAGAACTTTCTGAAATAAATTCAGCAAAGGATAAATTCTTCAAAATAATACATCATGACCTACTAAACCCCTTTACAGCAATTAGTTCAACATCAGAATTTCTTTACAAATACTATGATAAGCTAGATGAATCAAAAAAAAGGAACCATATAAAAAAGATTCATTCTTCTTCTGAAAAACTATTAAAACTGATAGACAACCTATTCTCATGGGTCAAAGCACAGTCTGGTGAGATCGAATTCAAACCGGAAGTAATCGATTTACAAGATATTGTAGAAAACAACCTGCAGCTTTTAGCGAACAATATCATTGCAAAGGAAATTGAAACAGAGAGCAAATATTCAAAGAATCGCTTAGTTTATGCTGACAGTAATATGACTGACACAGTTATCAGAAATATTATTGCAAATGCTATAAAATTTACTCATCATGAAGGTAAAATTGATATATCAGTTAGAAAACACCGTGGAATGATACATTTGAAGATCGAAGATAACGGTGTCGGTATTAAAAAATCAAGACTCGCAAGGCTTTTCAAGATATCTGAATCCGTAAGTACTCCCGGTACTGATAATGAAAAAGGTACAGGTCTGGGGCTAATATTGGTTAAAGAGTTTATGGATCTAAATAAAGGTATTATTGATGTAAAAAGCACACCTGGAAAAGGAACCGTTTTCACACTAAAATTTATTACTGCATAAAAAAAGGGCATCCTAAAACGCCCCTAAAATAATATTATATCGGGCGTATAGTGATAATCTGTACCCTTTGTCAAGGACAATGATAAAAAGGGGGTTGTTCTAAAAGTTGACTTCTGTATTCAACAGGAGTCAACTTTTTCAAATCCCATTGTGGTCTATCATTGTTATAGTA
>JAQIDB010000154.1 GCA_027858225.1 Candidatus Delongbacteria bacterium | reverse complement strand
GAAGTACCGTAGAAAATATTAGAAGGAAGACCGATCACCGCATCAAGATAATTCTTATCCGCAATAAGATGCTTTCTGATGACACCTTCAGCTGCTCCTCTAAACAAAACACCGTGAGGTAGAACAATCCCCATAACTCCGTTATCATCCAACTGATAAATCATATGCTGAACAAAAGCATAATCAGCCTTAGTCTTAGGAGCAAGTTTACCGTAATCTGAAAATCTATCGTCAGACATAAAAAGAGGACTTGCAGACCAGTGTGCAGAAAAAGGTGGATTAGCTACAACAGCTTCAAATCTATTATCAACATGCTGAGGTTTATCCAGAGTATCTTCATTCTTAATATCAAATTTTCTATAATGAACATCGTGCATGATCATATTCATACGGCAGAGGTTGTATGTAGTAGGATTCTTCTCCTGACCGAAGTAAGCCCCAACTTCCTTTACTTCCTTTGAAACCCGAAGAAGAAGTGAACCTGAACCACAAGTAGGATCATAAACACTCTTAAGTCTGTCCTTACCTGTAGAAACAACCTTTGCAAGTATCTTAGAAACCTGCTGAGGTGTATAGAACTCCCCTGCCTTCTTACCTGCACCGCTGGCAAACTGAGAAATAAGATATTCATACGCATCTCCGAGTATATCACTCTCTGCATTCTCCATTTCAAAATCTATCTCTGCAAGATGTGAAAGCACCTTAGTAATAAGCTCATTTCTCTGATTAACGGTATTACCAAGTTTAGAATCACCAAGTCTTATCTGCTCGAACAGATGATCAAAATCCTCTTCACTGGCTGTACCCATAGTACTATTCTGAATATTATTAAAAACTTTTTCAAGATCATCTAAGATAAACTTACTAGTACCGTCTGAATTACCTCTTTTGGACATAACCGAAAAAAGCTCCGAAGGTTTTAAAAAATAACCCAGCTTATCCAATGTCTCATGCTTAATAGCTTCAAGAAACTTCTTACCAGATTCAGAGTCTTCATCAATATCTTTATAAAGAATACCATCAGAACTCAAGATCACATCTGCGTAAGTATGCACTTTTTCACTAAGATATTTATAAAAAATAAAACCAAGAATATAATCCTTAAAATCGTTCGCATCCATACTCCCTCTAAGAGTATTAGCTATTTTCCAAAGTTGCTGCTCAAGTTGCTGATGTGCCATTTTTGTTTCCTTTTTGTGTCATTGCGAGGATTTCAAAGAAATCCGTGGCAATCTCTCTGTATCGTCATCCTGAATTTATTTCAGGATCTATCTTTTTTATTTTCACACCGATTGCATCGGTCAAGGGGATAAGATCCCCTTGTTGAGTCTCGTTCATCATATTACATCTTTTTACTATTTATCTAAAGAATATATAAGAGGTCTTATGTTTACGCAAATAAATTAATTACCAACCTTATAAAACACAAAATAAAACATAATTACGTCAAGAATAAAATCAAGAACACATTTTGACAACACATTTTGACAACGTATAAAGTCAGAGGTTAGATGTCAGAGGTTGTTCTTTATTGTTGTATTTGCTCCGATTACATCGGTCAAGGGGATAAGATCCCCTTGTTGAGAATCGCCCCTTGTTGAGTCGCGCTTATTATTTTATATCTTTTAATACTTATTAAGAACATATATTTCTTATTATATTTTGGCAAATGATATCTTTTGAAAATTCAAAAAAAATAGTTATAGTCATTAATCAATAATCGATTATTTCTGATAAATAGATTCAATTTCTAAAGTCTCCATTAACTCTTTAGGAGAAACTCGATATGGGGATCCGATCCCTTGATAAAACCCATGTTTTTCAATCATATGTATATGAAAATCTGTAAAATAGATTTTTTTCTTAGTTTTTTTATTAATAACACCAACATTGTTTTTAGAAATCAAACCTGGTTCACCAAAAGGACAAGCAAGTTTCCCTCTAACACTCTCAACATTAACCTCAAAGTTCTCACCGACATCTATAGTTAGCCCCTCACCCTTTAAGCCTTCTTCTTTAAATAATTTCATTTTCTCAGCAATTATTTCATGTGTTAAGCCTAATCTGGCAACTTCTGCATCATCCTCAATCAAAACATCTACCAAATGCCTATGATCTGAACCTAGAAATCCCTCTTTTGTAATTACTCCGGGTTTCATGGCATCTTCAGCTTTACTTAGTTGTGGTGATTGTTTCATATACTCTCCTATCCAAAGCTATCAAAATATATTTTATCTTCTGGAATACCCAATTCCATCAATTTTGCTTTATATGAATTAATTACATTCTCTCCAGCACAAAGGTATGCTTCAGTTTTTTCTGGATTTTTCAAATATTTTGGTAAAATTTCTGTAAGTCTACCTGTTTCGCCATCCCATTGTTTAGTTTCATCCGGCCTTGAAATTGTAGGTACAAACTTAAAATTTGGTAATTTCTTTTCAAGCTCTTTTAATTCATCAACTATAAAAAGATCTTTCATAGTTCTTACTCCAAAAAGAAAGGTTGCCTTCCTATCTATCCCCTTTTCAGCCATATCTAACAAAATAGATATTATTGGAGCCATACCTGATCCTACTGCCATAAAAATCAATTCAGAATCAGTATCAGACAGGTAAAAATCACCATAAGGACCATTCATTGTAATTGTTTCACCTTCTTCCATATGCTTATGCACATATGTCGTACATATCCCATTGGATACATATTTGATCTGAAGGTCAAATCTTTTATTATCACTGGGAGCAGATGCAATTGAATATGCACGGTAAATAGTTTCTTCACACAAATCATATTCTGGAACTTCAAGCTGAACAAATTGACCAGCTTTAAAATCCATCTCATCGTCACCTTGAAAAGCAAAAGTTATTCCCTTTATATCATGGGTTAAATCAATAACTTTATCAACTTTAACCTCATATTCTCGTATATTGAAAAGCTCTTCAGGAATAGTTACTTTAAGATCATTTTTCATTTTCAATTGACAACAAAGTCGAATATTTTCTTTTTGCTCTTCTTCTGTTATCCAAGGAAGCTCTGTAGGAAGATAATCTCCGCCACCTTCATCAACTTGTAGTTTACACAAACCACAAGACCCTCTTCCTCCACATGCAGAAGGAATAAAGATCCCCTGCTCTTTCAATGTAGTTAATACCGAATGTCCAGCTTCAACTTCAAACTCTTTATCATTATTTATAATCAGTTTTTTTTTACCATAATTTCCAATTGTTGCATCAGCGATCACCATAAAAATGGCAAGCACAGTGGCAATGCCACAAACAACCGCAACACTTTGAACAAGTTCAATCCATTGAAAATCCATTAAAAACTCCTAGCTTAAACCCATCATTCCGGTGAAACCCATAAACGCCATTGCCATAATTCCAGCAATAATCAAAGTTATACCAGCTCCTTCAAGACCTTTTGGGACTCTTGCATGTGCAAGTTTTTCTCTTATCCCTGCCATTGCTACAATTGCAATCAACCAACCAACGCCAGAACCAAGACCATATGAAATTGATTGAGAAAAAGTATAGTTTCTGATTATCATAAAAAGACTCACGCCAAGTATTGCGCAATTCACAGTAATTAAGGGAAGAAATATTCCAAGGGCGATATACAGAGGTTCGCTTACTCTTTCTATTATCATTTCAACAAGCTGCACAAAGGCAGCAATTATAATAATAAAAACTATGTACTTGAGATAATCTAAATTATAAGG
Organism: Candidatus Delongbacteria bacterium; assembly: GCA_027858225.1. Lineage (GTDB taxonomy): Bacteria > UBA4055 > UBA4055 > UBA4055 > UBA4055 > WTAK01. The sequence continues at coordinate 9,094 of JAQIDB010000154.1, read as the reverse complement.
CTTAATTAAATAATAGTAAACCAACCAGTTTAAGGCACTTGTAGCAGTCATAACAAAAATCACGGCAAAACCTAAGCCAATTGCAGTTTTAACCTTTCTTGAAACTGCAAGAAATGAACACATTCCAAGATAAAGTGTCAAAAGTATATTACTCGTAAAAATGGCAGCAAAAAAAATTCCAAAAACACCTATTCCTTCACTCATTTTGCCTCCTCAAGATCTATTCTCATATCTTCTTTAACTCCTCTGGGTCTTTTATTATAACCCCTTTGACGATCCAAATAAAAATTGCAAGCATAAAGAAACCACCTGGAGCCATAACCATGATAGACCAGTTAACCCACCAAGACCCTATAACATCAATTCCCCAAATGGTACCAGACCCCATCAGCTCTCTAAAGAAAGCTATAATAAGAAGTACATAAGAATATCCAATACCTGAGCTTATCCCATCCACAAATGAAAGAAGTGGTTTGTTATTTAACGCAAAAGCTTCCGCTCTACCCATGATAATACAATTAGTTATGATTAACCCGACATATGGGCCTAACTGTCTTGACACTTCTGGAAGATAAGCTTTTAAAATCATATCAACCAAAATAACATATGAAGCAATTATCAAAACTGTAACCATCATTCTAATTCTTGTGGGAATCCATTTTCTTAACATGGAAATAGTCAAATTGGAAAGAGCAGTAACAAAAACCAGACCAATGCTCATCACTACTGTATTTTTCAAAACATTTGTCACTGCAAGTGTAGAGCAAATGCCTAGAATTTGAACAAAAACAGGATTCTCGCTTATCAAATTTGATAATGTAATTTTTTTTATTTTTTTATTCATGATTCACACTTTTCTATTTTGCATTATTAATTTCTGTAGCTTTATTAACTATATATTTTATTGCTTTTGTTGTCACAGTAGCACCTGTAATGGCATCAAATTGGTTATCACTATCGTTTTCACCTTCAGGAACATAGGTAAATGGTCCTTTTTTACCGCGAAACTGTTCTAGGAACCATTCTTCCGCAATTCTTGCTCCTAAACCCGGAGTTTCACTCTGTTTTATAAAATCAATCCCTGTCAAATTACTAGTCTGAGTATCAAAGCCAACATGAGCTCTAATCACTCCCCAAAGACCAGCTCCATCAATAGTGTGAACAACAATTGTACTGTTTTTTAATTTATATTGTGGAACAGAGTTTGTTGCCACAGTTTCAATAACATTTTCTTTGAAATAATTATCAAGCTCTTCATCACTTTTAGGAATAGGTACATTGGCAGTGTATAAGACAGATCTTTTTAGAAATAGTTTCTCATTTCTTTTGATTCTAGATTTTGTATATAAATGAACAAATGATAGCATTACTACAAAAACAAAGGTGATTGAGAACATAAAAACAACCATCTTGATTCTTACAGCTGTTTTATTTTTCTTAGCCATACTATCTCCTATGCGGCCTTCATTTGTTTCGATTTCTTTCTTTTTGTCCACTCTTTCGCTCCTATATCCATCAATGGTGCAAACATGTTTGCCAGTAGAATTGCAAACATCATACCTTCTGGCCAAACAGAGAATGTACGTATAACCGAGGTCATAACACCTATGAATATTCCGTAAAATATTTTTGCACTTTCCTGTTTAGGAGCTGATACAGGATCTGTTGCCATAAAAAAGAGTCCTAAAATGAATCCACCCGAAAGAATAGAAGTTAAAATGTCAATATTTCCTGCCAAGTCAAAGGTCAAAAGAATACCTTGCATTACTAACATTCCAATGAAAGTCCAGATGACTATAGTTTTACTTGCAACTCTTTTGTAAACAAGGTAGATCCCGCCTATAAGAAGCAAAATGGCAGAAGTCTCACCAATTGAACCAGGAATCTTGCCTATCAATGCGTTAATATAAAAATTCATATCAATGTTCTCCCCTGTAGAAAGAACAGTTGCAGAAGTAATAGCATCTGGAGTGTATTTTAAAATACCACCCATCAAACCTTTTGCAGGTTTTGCCCAGTTACCAGTCATATAAGAAGCAAACGTAACATAGATAAAAGCCCTGCCTGCTAAAGCTGGGTTGAAAATATTTTTACCAAAACCACCAAAAACCATTTTTCCAAAAATAACAGAAAAAACGATTCCAACTACAGCCATCCAATATGGGAGAGTTGGTGGAATTATCATGACAAACAGGAAGTTTGTAACGAACACAGAAGAATTTACAGGTTCTTTATATTGTTTCGCAAAAATATACTCTGCTAAAAATCCAGAAATGTTAACAATAACAAACATTATAAAGACTCTCCAACCAAAAAAATATATAGATGCAAGTAAAGCTGGAGTTAATGCCAACATCACCTTATTCATTGGTGCTAACCATCTTACAACAGGAATTTTCTTTTTGTCAGTCATATTTTCACTCATTTCGTAGTTTCAGCCTCATTTACATTTTTATCGATCAAACAAGCTTCATGCCCAATGCTATCAACCATTTCGATTATTCTATTTAAAATTTTCCCATCCCCTTCATAGACAACTGTGATCTCTTTCTTTGCAATGTCTACAAAAACTTCAGAAACACCGGGCAATTTCCTTCCTGCGTGCTCAATAGCATAGGTGCAGGCACCACAATAGGCACCTTTGATAGATAGCTTCGCTTTTTTTTCCATTTACCTTGTAATCTATATTTATTGGTCTCTAGATTCCATATCATATTACATGAATTGAACCTTAATTTCAACTTCATTAAAAAATATTTTTAGAATCAACCAATTATTTCAACAATGTCACTTGCCCATTTCTTTGCATCTACAGCATCTTTTTCTTTTTCTTGTCTCAAAGGATCTTTAAAATCGAGCTTTCCTAAGATTCTATTTCCTTCTAATTCCTCTTCCATTTTTTCAAATATCTTGCCGGGTCCACCACCATGACAGCAGAATAGACCAATATTTTTATTTTCAATCTTATTATATTTGAAGAATGTTCTTAAAGCAGGTGCAAATGTCCATGCCCATACTGGAGTTCCTATAAAAATAAGATCGTAAGATAATGGATCGATATCAAAAGGTTGAATTTCAGGCTCAGATTTAAGTATCGCTTGTTTTCCACCTGAGAACATTTTCATAAAATTATTCCTAGTAATCTCTTTTAATGGTTTTAATTCAAGGATATCAGCTCCAATCTCTTGAGCTATATTCTCTGAAATAAATTTTGTATTTCCATCAAGCGAATAAAATATTACTAATTTTTTCATTATTTCGGCCCTTTTCATATTTATAAGTTATTTTTACAACAATAGCTTCATTCGAACTAAGTTTTATCTTTTCAAATCCTTTGCGGATAATATGCATTAGATTCATCTGTGATAATTTCAACTGAGAATTACCTATTTCAATGGTAGAATCTGCAGTATGGTTATATATAAGCAACTCATTAAAATCATTTTCAATTTCTTCTATACCTGATACTATCTCTACTAAAGCAGTACATTTTTCTCTTAAAGCCATTACATTAAAATCTTTGATCATTCCATTTACAAGTATAGCAGTTGTTTTGACATCTCCTGAAAATTCAGCTATGTCAGTTGGTTTTCTTAGTTCAATTCTTTTCCCATTGGAGTGATTAAGACCGATACCATTCCCTTCCAGCATCAATAGAGTCCTATCATATCCTGAAAAATCTGAAAACGGACCATCTGATATGACCCCTGCAATACTAATACGCCAAATAAAATTATCATGGTCTGGTGAATATTTAACAATAAGTTCTTCTGTGGTTCCCATTCCGTTTTTCCAGGGAACAGTTAAATACTCATCAGGTGTGATTATTCTGTATTTCATTCTATTCTTTACTTAATTTAGCTTATGAATTATGTACTTATTTTCCATTTTCTAATTTCTTCATGGCTCATTATATAAATATCGTCAGCTTTAGCTGAAACAATAGTAAAATAATAAAAGCTCTTACCATTCTTTTCACCAAGCATCTGCTCAAAATACTCTATTTGTAAAGAATGAGCTGGGTGATCCATTGGATAATCTATAGCCGTTTTATCTCCATCATCCCATGAATGGACTCCTAATTCTGCTCCCTTATGAACTATTCTTTCTTTGCCTGAGCAGAAAAGATCAACCCCACCTGAATATATTTTACTACTAAACAGTGCTTTGGTTATAAGACCTCCCTTTCGAATCAATCTTCCAATATGCATATTTACATCATCATACACTGATCCGGGAACTTTTGTGAAGATCAAAGTCTTAACTTCAGGATGATTTTCTATTAGATTTTTTATCTGACAATAGCTATTTATCCCTAATTCTCCGGAGAGAAATGCTTCATTTCCTTTTAATTCAAGTTTTGTAGTTCCTGCTCCGATAAGATCTTCACTTATAATCATACTTACATTATAAATTTGATTATTGTTGCTCAGTTCTCCATTAATTTTGAAAATGTCATTTTCTTCTGTCGTTAAATTTAATTCTCCACTTACCAACAAATTAGCTTTAACATTTTTAGCAAGTAGATTACCCTGAATAATTTCAGATTTAACTTTAATTTCTTTACCTGGTATCAGAAGCTCCTCATCTTCAATATATACAACAATACTCATATCATTATTTAATACCGTTATGAATACAAGCTGATCATCTATGACGTCAGCAACACATTGATCAATATTATAGGATACTTCATTAATTATTGCTTTGGACTGATTAATTATTTCTGTAAATTCAGCAATCTTTGATTCAATTTCTTCATTTGAAATTCCACCGGGCTCGTAATCCTCCCAGAATTTGTCATTATGCCATATTCCGTTTGTCATTTTTTCTTCTTCTTTTTAGGTTTAGGTTCGGGTAATTCATTATAGCTGATATTCTCCGAACATTTTTCTATATGTAAGTTCTAATTCTGTATCAATTTGACCTAATACAAAATCGACGAATTCTTGATCTGAAGCCATGATTTCCTCTTTTTTATTAGTTCTGATTTCAATGTATTAAATTTATGCCTTATTTTGCAACATGAAAAGACATTGGAAATCTATCTTTTTTTTCGTATTTTCCTAATTCTTATGGAAAAAGAAAGTTACAAAAAATATTTAGACCCATCATTCATTGCAAATTATTCCAATTTGAAGCTGTCAACAGATATGGTACTCCAAGGATTTATGCTTGGAATTCATTCGAGCCCAATGAAAGGATTTAGTGCGGAATTTTCACAACACAAGCAGTACAATCCTGGTGATCCTACAAGATTCATTGACTGGAAGATCTTTGGAAAGACAGAAAAATATTATATCAAGCAATACGAAGATGAAACAAATCTCTATGCAAATATTTTTCTCGATAAAACTCAATCAATGTCGTACAAAGCTGAAAGATCTGAATACTCTAAGCTCGATTATGGAAAACAACTTGCCGCTGCAATTTCTGGAATTCTTATAAATCAGAAAGATTCTGTGGGTTATGGAACTATCGCTGAAAAGTTAAAAGTATATATCCCTCCAAAATCTTCCAGACAACAATTAAAAACTCTATTGATAAATATTGATAACAAAGATACATACAATTCTGATAAGACTATCAACTCTTATGAAGATATCAGCTTAAAACTAACAAAATCAGGATTGACAGTGATAATTTCTGATTTTTTAGAAGATCCTGAGAAAATTATTGCCAATATTCTTCTACTGAGAAAAAGAAAACAGGATATTATTATATTTATGATAGCTGATGATTATGAATATAATCTTGAATTTAAAAACAATTCAACTTTCATAGACTCTGAGACAGGTGAAAAACTAGTTGTTAAACCTTCACAATTAAAAAAGAGTTATAAAGAAGTTTATGATAATCTTATTAAAAAATATAAAAAGACCTTTACTGAAAATAAAATTTACTTTAAATTTGTGACGACTTTGACACCATTTGATATTCCATTAAGAGAAATAGTGTTAATACGATCAAAAAGAATGTAACCATAAGGGCTCAATATTTTGAGCCCATACAAAAAGGAGATAAAAAAGAATGACAAACTACATTGAGAAAAACTTACCATATAAAGTTAAAGATATTTCTTTAGCAGAATTTGGAAGAAAAGAAATTGATATCGCTGAGAAAGAAATGCCGGGTTTAATGTCTATCCGAAAGAAATTTTCAGCGACCAAGCCATTAAAAGATGTAAGAATAACAGGTTCTTTGCACATGACTATTCAGACTGCAGTCCTTATAGAAACATTAGTTGATCTAGGAGCTGAAGTGAGATGGGCAAGTTGTAATATCTTTTCAACTCAAGATCATGCTGCAGCTGCAATGGCGGAAAGAAATATTCCGGTATTTGCATGGAAAGGTGAAACACTGGACGAATTCTGGTGGTGTACAGCTCAATCTTTATCATTTCCGGGAGGATTAGGTCCTCAATTGATAGTTGATGACGGCGGTGATGCAACCTTAATGATTCATAAAGGATATTATGCTGAAAAAGATGCTTCTACTCTTGAATCAGATAAAAAATTAGCACCTGATGAAATAGCTCTTATCGCATCTATCAAAACAATGATGAAAGAAGATACAACAAAATGGCATACTGCAGTTAAAGATCTTAAAGGCGTTTCTGAAGAAACTACTACAGGTGTTCACAGACTATACAAAATGCACGAAAATAAAGAATTATTGATCCCTACTATCAATGTTAATGATTCGGTTACGAAATCTAAATTTGATAACCTGTACGGATGTAGGGAATCTTTACCTGATGGAATTAAAAGAGCAACTGACGTTATGTTAGCTGGCAAAGTGGCTGTTGTTTGCGGTTACGGCGATGTTGGCAAGGGTTCTGCTCGTTCTTTGAGAAACTATGGCTCAAGAGTTATCGTAACAGAAATAGATCCAATCTGCGCATTACAAGCAGCAATGGAAGGATACGAAGTTGCAACCGTTGAAGATACTTTAGGTGAAGGTGACATTTATGTTACAACTACAGGTAATAAAGACGTAATTAGAATAGACCATATGCTGAAGATGAAAGATCAAGCAATTGTTTGTAACATTGGTCATTTTGATAATGAAATTCAAGTTGATCCTTTAGAAAATTCACCTGAATTATTAGAAAAGATCAATATCAAACCTCAAGTTGATAAGTACAGATTTAAAAGTGGAAATGAAATATTCTTATTAGCTGAAGGTAGACTAGTAAATCTTGGTTGTGCAACAGGACATCCTTCATTTGTAATGAGTAACTCTTTTACAAACCAGGTTTTAGCCCAGATCGATCTTTGGGAAAATAATTATGAAGTTGGTGTATATAGACTATCAAAGCAAGCTGACGAAGAAGTTGCAAGATTACATTTAGCTAAGATAGGTGTTAAATTAACTCAAATGTCTAAAGAACAAGCTGATTATATTGGTGTTGATCTTGAAGGTCCATACAAACCTGATCATTACAGATATTAAAATTTTATATTCGTTAAAATAAAAAGTGTGGAAATCTCCACACTTTTTTTATTACCCTTCTAGGATATTCTTTATCTTGATCGAGAGATTAGTTATGTTGAACGGTTTCTGAATAAATCCCCTTCCTCCGTTATCAAGTATGCTTCTAATTTTACCGGTGATACTATAGCCACTTGAGATCAATACTCTAACTCTAGGGTCTATCTTTTTTAATTCTCTGTATATCTCTTCTCCATCCATTTGTGGCATTATCATATCTAATATAACTAAACTTATATTTTCATATTCATTCTTAAATAGTTCTAATCCATCAATGCCACTCATTGCCTGTATTGGAATATATTTCAGACTTTTGAGAACTTCTGATGTAGTTTCAAGCACCATCTTTTCATCATCAATGATCAAGATTTTTTGCGCAGATCCGAGAATTATTTTTTGAGGATCAAATTCACCCTGCGAATTATCTTTATTTGTTACAGGAAAAAATATATCGAATGTTGTCTCTTTACCTTCTATACTATGTAAAGAAATTATTCCATTATGGTTTTTCACGATCCCAAAAACTGATGATAGACCCAATCCGGTTCCTTTTGCTCTGTGCTTAGTTGTAAAGAATGGGTCAAACACCTTTTTTTGAGTTTCTGCATCCATGCCTATACCATTATCCTTGATCGATATTTTCACGTATTCACCGCTTGGTAAATTATGTGGCTCTACAAAGTCCTGATTTAGTATCACATTTTTTGTCTCTACAAATATCTGTCCTTTAGATGATATAGCTTGAGAAGCATTTACCATAATATTTAGAATAACTTGATTCATCTGAGTTTTATCAGCTTCAATATTTTTAAGATCTTTGGCTAAATTTTCCGTAGTAACAATATCTTTATTTGTTCTTACAAAGAATTTAAGTACTGAGTTTATCGTATCATTTATATTGAGAGAAACCAGGTCATACTTTCCGCCTTTAGCGATCCCCAACATTTGCCTTGCCAGGTTTGAAGCGTTGTCAATATAGTTTTCAATTTTATCTAACTTCTCAACGCTTTTTTCATCTACTGAAAGTTTTAACTTTAAAAGGGAAATATTTCCTTGAATTCCCATTAGTATGTTATTAAAATCATGAGCAATACCTGCAGCTAAGTTACCTAGAGCTTCCATTTTCTCAGAATGTTGCATTTTCTCTCGGAATAATCTTTCCCTTGCTTCTGATTTTTTGTATTCATTTATATCCGTTCCGATGATCTGGTATTCATCTATTTCTGATTTTGAATTAAATATGGCTCTAACAGTCCAATAAAACCAATATTCATTGCTGTTGATCTTAACTGATTGCTCAAAATTGGTAATTGGATCTTCTACACATAATTTATCAACTATTTTTTTAATTTTTATGCTGTCTTCCTTGAAAAAAAGATCATAAATAATACTATTTTTAAGTTGCTGTTTATCCTCTTTAAATAAATTAACTGCTGTTCTATTAAAGAATTGTATTCTTCCATCAATATCAAATCGGCAAATAATAGATGTTATATCTTTAATAATAGCTCGATAAAGCCTTCTGCTTCCTCTCAATGATTTTTCTATTACCCTTCTTCTTTCTTGGTCAACAACCAATTTGTTGTATGAAAAAATCTTG
>JAQIDB010000046.1 GCA_027858225.1 Candidatus Delongbacteria bacterium | reverse complement strand
GATTTTATTGAATATTATGATAGTTTAAATTCAGAAGAGGATAATGAAATAAAAAGCACAATTGAAAATTTGTATGAACTTGACGAAAGAGAATACAATCGTCTTGTCAAATTTTTACAGGAGAGAGAAAAGATTATAAAGGAAATAAGACGATTTGAAAATCAGGAAGATTATTCTGCTTTTAAAAAGCGGAATAAAATTCAAGGTGTTTCTACTTTTGAAATTCTTTATAAAAAACCTGTCTATCAAGGTACGAAAAAAAAACCTAATCTGACAATTTTCATAAAAACAGAGAATAAGGATACATTAACAACTCTTAATTATAGATTAAATGATATTTTGGTATATTCGGTTCTAGGAAGAAAAGAAGACTATGTTGAAATTCTTAGTTCTGAAATTGTTGAAGTAAAAAAAATTAAAATAAATTCTATCAAAGATGCTGTTATTAAAAGATTAAAACTTCAAAACTGTTATATCAGACTTGATCTAAGTTCGATTACTAAAGAAGTGCAGGAATTATCAGAAGAAGACATTGTTGAGCAGCGATTTCAGAATGAAATTTCAGATATGGGTAATCTTTACACTATGCCTCGCATATATAAAGATATTAAGGCTAATAAAGCCGAAAGGAAATATTTACATAGTCATTATATCCATATTAAAGAAAGTTCAAGATATATTGCAGGAGAATTTTATATATATCAAAACCAAATATTTAAATGGTTAGTTAATTAAGAGGAAAAATATGGAATTATTAGCAAAATCGGATCCTAAACAAACAATATTAGAACACACCCATAAATTATTGGAAGTTATGAAGAAGATACAAGATGGGCTTCAAAATGATTCAACAAACTGGAAGCTTTTAAAAATAGCTATTGTTCTTCATGATTTGGGAAAAGCGAATAGGAAGTTTCAAGAAAAACTTAGAAATAAAGAAAAGATTGTTGAAGGAGAAATTCAACATAATCTTTTGTCTGGGGTTTTTATAAAAAATATTACGGATAAACTTTTTTTAACGAAGGAAGAAAAGAATATTATTTATAAGTCTGTTCTTTTTCATCACAAATATTATTTATACTATGCTGAAAACCCAGAGAAATATAGTTTTGATAAAGTCCAAGAAGCAATAAGTGATGATATTGAAAATTATATTAAGGATGAAAATCTTTGTGAAGAATTTTTGATTTTATCTAGAGAAATTGATTCTATCTTAAATATCGAAAATTCAATTGATTTAAATAAACTTGACTATGATTATTACAGATTTTATAATGAGGAATTTACCGATAAAAATCACAAAGATAAAAAAGAGTTTATCCTTACTAAAGGATTATTACATCTCTGCGACCATATAGCTTCGTCTGGTTATATGGATGGAAATTTTTATTTTGATTCTGAATTTATTGAAAGTATAGATACAAAATTAATGAGATTTCTAAAAGAAGAAAGAAAAATTCAAGGTAAAATAGAGTTTAGAAATTTTCAGAATAAGACATTTGAAAATAGAAATAAAAATATTTTGACTGAGGCATTTACAGGAAGTGGAAAGACAATTGCAGACCACAGATGGTCAGGCAAAAGAAAATTTTATCTTGTTCCAACAAAAATAAGTGCAGAAGCTTTTTATTTTGATGCAGAAAAAATTTATGGATATGATGAAAAGAAAGAATCATATATCGGTATAATACATGGAGAAGCCTCTCTTTATTTATTAAATGAGAATGAGAAAAATAGTGAGAATGATAGTATAAGTCTTACTGATTCTACTTATCAGTTAACCAGAAATTTGAGTAAACCTTATATTATATCAACAATTGATCAGATATGTACTGCTATTTTCAAATATCCTGGCTACGAAAAAACCTTGGCAGCTTTGAAAGATGCAAATGTTACAGTTGACGAAATACATCTCCTATCACCAAAAATGTATTTGTTATTATTATATCTTTTGTCTTTTTTAGAAAATAAGGAGTTTAATACCAGATTTCATCTTATGACAGCAACTATGCCTGATATTTATAAAGAATATCTAAATAAATTTGCTTTTGAATATGAGGAAAATCAAATTGAAGTAAAAGAAACTGATAAGGCATTGGTTCAGCTTAGTTTTAAAGAATTAAAAAAAGAAAAGAATAAGATTGAATTTCTGAAAGATAGATTAAAAAACAAAGATAGAGCTCTGGTAATTGTAAATACTATTAAACATGCCAAAGAAATATACGATATATTAGAAAAAGAACAGATAAATAATATTCATCTGTTGCACAGTCAATTTAAGTTCATTGATAAAAAAGATAAATATAAAGTTATACTAGATAATAATGTTTCAGGAATTTGGATTACAACTCAACTTGTTGAGATTGCCTTAGATATTGATTTTGATTTAGTTATTTCAGAGCTATCCCCTCTGGAAAGTCAAATTCAAAGAATGGGTCGCTGTAACAGGCATGGAGAGGGAGAAAAAATTGGAGAGTATATTGTTTTTGAAGATAATATCAAGGGCGATAAGAAAACTACTTATTCGGACATAAATAAAAAAATCTACGAATTAAATAGTAAAAGTTCTCCTATTGATGAAACGAAAAAGATTATAAAAGAAGTATCAAAAGAAAAAAGTATTTTAAGACAGAAAAGAAGAAAAAAGTTACTCGTGAACTATTTTAGAAATTCAAATATATCAAGTTGTTATAAAGAAGAATTTGAAAAAGCAAATGAAGAAATTTTAAAATTATTTTCTATTCGTTCCAATACTAAAGGGGAAGTGAAAAAGGGGAATGATTTATTGTTGAATACTGAACCTCATCTTAATCTTACAGATCATAAAAGAGTAGCACAAAAACTTTTTAGAGAATCTGATATGAATTTTAAAATACTTCTAGCTATCGATGCTAAAGAAATAAAAAATACTTCTAGAGTAAATAAATTCAAGTTGATAATGGAAAAATCAATTACAATATCTAAAGGTGTTTTTTACAAATTGAAAAAAAATAATCTTATAAATTATTCAGAGAAAGGTATATTTGTTTTAGATAATTCTGTAGAATATACATCAGAGAAAGGACTTGATGATAATTTTAAAAGTAATTTTTCATAGGAATCAATTTTGAGTACTTCACCGCTCCACATAACAGGTTGTATGATTAACTATTTTTTCATCTGTAAACGCAAACTGTGGTATTTTTGCAATCAAATACAGATGGAGCATAACAGCGAGCTTGTGGAAATTGGTAATATTATTGACCAAACTAGCTACGGTAGAGAGAAAAAGTCAATTATGATTGATAATACAATTTGTATTGATTTTATTGATGGTAAAGGAGTTATAAATGAAGTTAAGAAATCTAGCAGCATGGAAGATGCACATATTTGGCAATTAAAGTACTACCTATATTATTTAAAATTGAAAGGTGTTATAGAGTTAAGCGGTTCAATTGATTATCCTAAATTAAAAAAAAGGATTAGAATCGAATTAAATGAAGAAGATGTTAAATTTATCGAAACCATGATGAGTAAAATACAAGAGATAAAGATTCTAGAATTACCACCACACGTTATTAATAGTAGAATTTGTAAAAAATGTAGTTATTATGAATTATGTTATATCTAAATTATGAAAAGAAATTATTATTTATTAAATAATGGGACATTGAAACGAGAAGATAATTCTCTATCATTTGTTAACGGGACAGGAGAAAAAAAATATCTGCCTGTAAATGATGTGGATAATTTTTATATTTTTGGAGAAATGAATTTAAATACCTCATTGATTAATTTTATAGCTCAAAACGGAATAATTCTCCACTTTTTTTACTATTATGGATTTTATACAGGATCATTTTATCCAAAAGAAACTTTAAACTCAGGTATGTTGACAGTTAAGCAATCAGCTTTCTATCTTTCAAAGAATAAGAGATTGGTAATAGCTAAATCTATATTAAAAGCAGGAGCTTTTAACATTTTGCATAACATAAAATATTATCTTCGTAATGGTAAAAATGAACTGCAAACACATTCTGATACAATCACAATGCTATCCACTAAACTAGATAACCAGCCTGATATTCCAGAACTTATGGGTATTGAAGGTAATATTCGCAAAATTTATTATGATGCTTTTCCAATAATAATTAATCAAGATATTGAGTTTGAAACAAGAATAAAAAATCCTCCTGACAATATGATAAATAGTCTCATATCTTTCGTAAATACTTTGATTTATACAACTGTACTTTCTGAAATTTATAAAACTCAATTAAATCCGTTAATTAGCTATCTTCATCAACCTGGGACTAGGCGTTTTTCACTTAGTTTAGATATTTCTGAAATATTCAAACCTTTAATAGGTGATAGAATGATTTTCTCTTTACTAAACAAAAATCAAATTACCAAAAAAAGCTTTGAAAAAGAATTGAATTATACTTATCTAACAAAAAAAGGGAAAGAAACTATCTTGAGGGAATATGATGAACGCTTAAAAACAACTGTTAGGCATAAAGGACTTGGAAGAAATGTTTCTTATCAGCATTTGATCAGATTAGAACTATACAAGTTGGTAAAACATTTAATTGGAGAAAAAGAATATAAAGGTTTTAAAATATGGTGGTAGAATTATGTATATGATACTGATTTACGATATACAAACTATAACAAAAAGTGGTCAACGAAGAATGCAGAAAATTTTTAAACTTTGTAAAAAATATTTACATCATATTCAAAAATCTGTATTTGAAGGAGAAGTAACAGAAAGTAAGTATTATGAGCTAAAACTAGCTATAGAAAATCTAATCAACGCTGAGACAGATTCTGTAATATTCTTTAAAAGTCGTGATGAAAAATGGCTAAAAAAAGAATTGATCGGAATACAAGAAGATAAAACTGATAATTTCATATAATTTTCCGCTGACCTCTGCGAAAAGTTCTTTGAAATAGATAAAAATGACACACATAAATAGTTTAATCTGATAAAACTATTGTAATAAACATAAGTTGAATCAATTCGCCGATTAAAGTACAAGAAATCAGTATCATAAGTCAGCGGATATTATTATATTTCTCTAGGTTGCGAAATCTTATATCACCAAGCTAAAATTTCATAACTTTTAATCTCACCAAGCTGGAATGTAAATTTGGTTTATCTTAACCTTTGGACCAACATCCAATCCCTTTTAATCTCACCAAGCTGGAATGTAAATAAGTAATGAACTGGAATAATGAAAGTATAAGCACTGCTTTTAATCTCACCAAGCTGGAATGTAAATGTGATAGTTCCCGCGTGTTTATGAGCATCAGCATCACTTTTAATCTCACCAAGCTGGAATGTAAATCGTAACGGTACTTGAGTTTACGACTTACATGACTGCTTTTAATCTCACCAAGCTGGAATGTAAATCATGTTTCAAGTAGTTAATGTAAATGATGGAGATTCTTTTAATCTCACCAAGCTGGGTGGAAAGTTCCAATTACTTTTGGAAGAAAAAAAGAATATAGCAGTAATTATATTTAATTTCAGTTTGGTACTTTACAAGAACCTATTATGGATGATTTCCCTCTGATGGCAGGTGCGGGAATGGGGGTTTTGGTGTACAAGGAGTATTGCCGATCCTAAATAATTTCGAATTATAGACATTTTAATAATTGCAAAAGTTGATATTAGCCTAATATAGTATTATATTGTAATTATGAAGAGACTATTAATAACTATAATATCAGTATTTATTTTAGGTTGCGGTAGCAAATATGTTAATGTTGAAACTCAGCGTTTTAATGTTAAGGTAAAGCAACTTTACAAACAAGATGGTGTGATCGTAGTTTATTACCTTAAAGATGCATTCAAAGGTGATAAACTTACTGATAAAGAAGATAATATAGAAATATCTGAAGAATCTTCAATACATGAACCAATACTCATAATAACGGAGAAGGCGAGTGTAAATGAGCTGAGAGGAACTAAAAATGTTTTGGAGAAAAAATATGATTTAGTCTTGCCGACTGGTTATGAGATCAAAGAAAAAGAATAAAAAAAAAGGGCTTTAAGCCCTTTTTTTACAGAGATAAAGTTGATTCTATTGGAAAAATTCTTTTATTTTATCAGTGATAAAGTTAATTTCCTCATCCTTTAGGTCAGGATGCATAGGTAATGAAATAATATTCTCAGCTATTTTCTCAGAAATCGGGAAACTTCCTATCGGATAATTGTTATCTTTAAAAGCTACTTGTAGATGCAATGGAATAGGGTAGTGAATTGCGTTAGGTATCTTATTATCAAATAAGAATTGTTGCAGCTCATCTCTCTTTTCAACCTGAATTGAAAATTGGTGATAGATGTGATAACAATCTTTATCTTCATAAGGCATCAAAGCGATGTCCTGTAGAGCTTTCTTATACTTTGCAGCATTAGCTCTCCTTTTACTGTTCCACTCGTCTAAATAGTCTAATTTGATCGATAAGATAGCAGCTTGTATTGAATCAAGTCTGGAATTAACTCCAACTACCTGATGCTTATATCTTTCATTCTGACCATGGTTAGCAATCATTCTCAACTTAGTTTCTAGTTCATCATCGTTTGTAAGTATAAGACCACCGTCACCGCAAGCACCTAAATTTTTAGCAGGATAGAAGCTTACAGTTGCCATATGACCTATAGATCCAAGTTTCTTACCTTTGTATTTTGCACCGAATCCCTGAGCATTATCTTCTATTACTACAAGGTTGTTTTTATTTGCAATTTCCATTATCCTATCCATATCAGCAGCCTGTCCGTAAAGATGTACAGGTATAATAGCTTTTGTTTTAGAAGTTATAGCACCTTCGATCAACTCAGGATCAATATTGTAAGTATCTTTTTGAACATCAACAAAGACAGGTATCGCTCCAAGCATTTTGATTGTCTCTGCAGTTGCAATAAATGTAAATGGTGTTGTTATAACTTCATCTCCTGCTTTAACACCTGCAGCCATCATTGATATTTGAAGAGCATCAGTTCCGTTTGCACATCCAATAGAATGTTTAACACCTATATACTCAGCAGATTTTTTTTCAAAATTCTTTAATTCTGGTCCACCAATATACCATCCGCTTGATAAGACATCTAAAACCTTAGGCTCTACCTTACTTTGAATCTGTGCATATTGCTTTTTCATATCAACCATTTGAATATTCATTTTGATCTCCAATTAAAATTTGTATAAAAAAAAGGCGAATTTAATTCGCCCTTTAAAATAATTTAATTCTCTATTCTTCTTCTTCCTGACCTCTAGAAGCTTCGTACTTCTCAACGATCTTCTGATGAACATCATGAGGAACAACTTCATAATGACTAAATTTAGTTTCAAAAGATCCTTTACCTTGAGTCATTGTCTTAAGAGTTGTAGAATATCTATAAAGTTCAGATAAAGGCACTTTTGCAGTAATAACCTGCTTACCTGCTTTAGCTTCCATACCTTCAGGTCTTCCACGCTTAGTAGAAAGATCACCCATGATATCACCCGTATAATCTTCAGGACATGTTACAACAAGGACATTTATAGGTTCAAGTAAACTTGGTTTAGCTTTTTTGAATAGATCCTTGAAGCACATTCTTGATGCTATCTTAAATGCCATTTCAGATGAATCAACATCATGGAATTTCCCAAAGAAAAGTTCTACTTCAACATCAACAACTTGTGATCCTGAGATCACACCTATAACTAAAGTTTCGTTAACACCTTTTTCAACTGCAGGAATAAACCTTGCAGGAATTGATCCACCAGTTATTGCATTAATAAAATTATAACCTTCACCACGTTTTCTAGGTCTCAACTTCATATGAACTTCGCCGAATTGACCTTTACCACCTGATTGCTTCTTGTGTCTGTAAGATCCTTCAGAACTTGCAGTAATAGTTTCTCTATACGGTATTTTTGGTTCCATAACATCGATCTCGATACCAAACTTATCTTTTAGTTTTTCAATATTCGTATCAATATGTTTTACACCTTGACCGTGGATAATCGTTTGATGCAGCTCAGGGTTAATCTCATATCCAAAAGTTGGATCTTCATTTGAAATTGCAGTTAAAGCTTGACCTATTTTAGCATCATCTTTTTTATCTCTTGTCTTAACAGCTTCCCAGATCAAAGGATTAGGTAAGACTATTTGTTCAATGTGATAGTCTACAGATTTGTCAAATAAAGAATCATTTGTCTTACTATGTTTTAGCTTTACAGCTGCGCCAATATCACCGGCGAAGATTTCAGATACTTCAGCCCTATTCTTACCGGTAGAAATAGTTATCTGACCAATTCTTTCTGAGTCGCTTGCGTTGTTTTTTACATCTGTAGCTCCGGCCAATTTACCTGTGATAACCTTGAAATATGCCATATCTCCAACATGAGCTTCGGCAACAGTTTTGAATATATATGCTGAGAAAGGTTTTGTTTCATCAACGGCTACTTCAATCTTCTCATCGTTGCTAATAGCTATAACAGGGTTTTCAGCAGGGGATAGGAATATATCTATAAATTTATCAGCTAATGTTTCAATACCTATACTTTCAATAGCACTTCCACAGAAAACTGGATTGATAGTTCCTTCTTTGAAGGCTTTTTTGAATCCCGCATTAAAATCTTCAGGAGAAAGATCTTCTTCTTCGAAAAATTTTTCCATTAGTGCTTCATCTGTACTTGCAATATTTTCAACCAATGTAGCTCTAGCTTCTTCAGCTTTATCTTTAGCTTCTTCAGGAATGTCTTTAGCAACGGATTTTCCACCTTCGTTCACATACATTTTCATATCAAGTACATCAACGATTCCTTTAAAATTCTCACCTTTACCAACAGGGAATTGGAATTCTGTAACTGACCCAGTGAAAGTGATTTTAAGATTAGCGATTACTTTATTATAATCCGCATTTTCATAGTCACATTTATTAATAAAAAATGCTGCGGGTTTATTGAACTTTTTTGCTATTTCTACACCGTTCTCAGTTCCAACTTCAGTACCTTGAGTATTTGCAGCAGAAAGTGTAATAAGAGCTGTATCAGCAACTTTTATAGCTGCGTAAGTTTCTCCGATAAAATCAGCATATCCGGGGCAATCAATTAAGTTAAGTTTTTTACCTTTGTATTCTAAAGCAACCAACGAAGATCTGATAGAATATTTCTTATCTATCTCATTTTGTGAATAATCTGATAGAGTTGTTCCTTCATCAATTGATCCAAGTCTTGTAGTTGCTCCAGTTAGATGAGCTAAACTTTCAGCAAGTATAGTTTTACCTACTGAGTTATGACCAACGATAGCGATATTTCTAATATCATTAACATGATATGCTTTCATTGTTCCTCCGAATTTTATATTAGATTATTATTTATTGCTCAGCCTATATTAATAGACTGCTAAAAATAATTACTATAGACTGTTTAGTCAAGTAAATAAAATTGAGAAAGGAGGAATATCGTGTGGAATTAAGCTCTTTTATAATCATCATCGTAGCGTACGATGTCATCTTCTCCAAAATAGGTTCCGGTCTGAACCTCTATAAAAATAACATCATTATCTCCAACATTCTCGATACGATGTTTCTGTTGTTTTAAAATGACAATATTCTCTCCGTAAGAAAGAATTATATCCACTCCATCAAGAGTGACTTTTGCCTGTCCTGCAACTATGATCCAAAGTTCATCTCTCTTTTCATGAGATTGATAGCTGAGTCTCTGCTTAGGTTTTACAATGATTCTTTTAGCCTTATAGGTTTTTGTATCTTCCAGGATCGTGAATGATCCCCATGGTCTTTCTTCAGTGTACATTATATTAAGTCCTAATATTTTTTGTTAAAAACTTCAGTGATTATAACAGCTTTTTTCAAGTTGTTTCTTGAGTTGAATAAATTTGAAAGAATATCTTTTCTGTGAGTAATATTATTAGCTTTAATTGTATAAGAGTTTTCTTTTTCTTTAATTAGAGGAGAAACTTCAGAAATTTCTTTTTTTATACTGTCAGTTTTGTCTTTCTGCATATAAGTCTCGTAGTTCGATTGAAC
>JAQIDB010000187.1 GCA_027858225.1 Candidatus Delongbacteria bacterium | reverse complement strand
TCAGGTAATATTGATATGCTCTTTATCATTGTCATTTATTCTCTCTTCATTATATTTAGCAAAGGAATAATAACAAAGAGATGTGAAAAATTCAATTGATTATTACGAAATTAATATATTTTAATAAATTACTTGTAAATTTAATTTATTTATCGTATCCTGATAACTAAACTAATCTTGGGGGAGAGGTTTTAATGTATAGAGTAGGCTTGTCATTATTTTTAACATTGTTTTTATTTAGCTGTGCATCTACAATTGATAGAAAAGTAAAATTAAATAAATTCATGGATCCAGATACTGGTGTTGAAACAATAGAAAGTATTATATCTTTTTATCACAACGAAGAGCAGGATTTAATTTCTTTTAACCAAACAAAGAATCCTAATAATATTTCATGGTATATTATCGGTAAATTTTGTCTGACACTAAAAAAAGATTTCAATACTTTAGAATTAACTACAGATGCCAAAAGTAGTATTTTAAAAGTAGGCGGGTCATACAATAGTTATGATATCAAAACAGAAAATTCAAAACTTTTTAGAAAAGTAGATTATTATAAATTAAATGAAACGATGTTAAGAGACTTGAGCATGAGTGGCTATATAAAATTGAAATTTCAAAATGATACAGAATCCGAAGAATTTGTTTTAGATCAAGAGCAACTTGATGCAGTTAAAGAATGGATTACTCAAATTACAATACCGAAGTAAAAAATAATTGAATAAAAAAAAGCGATCATATGATCGCTTTTTTTTATGAAAAACAAATTTTACTTATTTACTTGGAATGTAGTATCTCCGTTCTCAAAGTAAGCTACGATCTGCTCTACACCAGCAACACCGGCATTGATATTTGCTTCAGCTGTTTGAGCACCCATTTTCTTAGGAGTAAATAAAACTTGATCTCCAAATTTTTCAACAAGCTCATCAGCACAAACAGGAGCAATATCAGATAGATATTTAAAATCTTTTCTCTCTGCTAAAGCGATCTTTAATCCTTCTTCACAAACAACTTCTTTTCTTGCAGTATTTACTAAAACACCACCCTTTGGCATTGATTTCATTAAACCTTTATGAATAGAATTCTTTGTTTTCTCATTTGCAGGAATATGTAATGAAACGTATTGGCAAGAAGAATAAAGCTCTTCAACAGTGCTAATAGGTGTTATACCATCTGCTTTTATTGCAGCGTCATCAACGAAAGGATCGAAAGCAAAAACTTCCATACCGAATCCTTTAGCGATTTGAGCAACATATTTACCAACATTACCATATGCATGGATACCAAGTTTCTTTTTTCTTAGTTCAGTACCTGCTTTACCATTGAATTTACCTCTGGCAATATTAAGCATCATACCGAAAGCAAGCTCAGCAACAGCATTTGAGTTTTGACCAGGAGTATTCATAGCAATCACGCCTTTAGCAGTTGCTGCTTCAAGGTCTATGTTGTCATAACCAGCACCAGCTCTGACAATAACTTTTAATTTGTCACTTGCATCGATAACTTCCTTTGTTGCCTTATCCGATCTGATTATCATTGCATCAGCTTCTTTCACAGCTTCTAAAAGTTGAGCATTTTCAGTATACTTTTCCAGAAGTTTTAATTCATATCCTTCATGTTTTGCAACAGCCGCTTTAATTTCTTCCACTGCAGCAGCAGCAAAAGGTTTTTCAGTAGCAACTAAGATAGTTTTAGACATTTTCACCTCCGGTATTAAGAATTATCGTTATCAAATTTAATAATGAAATCAGCAAGTTTCTGACAACCTTCTAAAGGCATTGCATTATAAATACTTGATCTCATTCCACCAACACTTCTGTGACCTTTTAAGTTAACCATTTCTAACTCTTCAGCTTCTTTCAAAAATTTCTTATTTAGATCGTCTGAGTCAGTGAAGAAAGGAATATTCATTAAAGATCTGTCTTTTTCAGCTTTAACATGAGCTTTGAAAAGCTTAGAATTATCAATTGCGTCATAGATTAGTTTAGCTTTTTTCTTGTTCAATTCTTCATAATACTTAACGCCACCAAGTTTTAACATGTGATCAAAAACAAGTTTTAGAATATAAATTCCCCAAGTTGGAGGAGTATTGAACATAGAACCTGCATCAGAGTGAGTTTTGTAGTTCAACATAGTAGGAACATCAGGGTTCTCAGCAATAAGATCTTCTCTGATTATAACGAAAGTTACACCAGCAGGACCGATATTTTTCTGAGCTCCACCATAAATTAAAGCATACTTTGTCATGTCAAATTCTTCAGTAAGAATATTAGATGACATATCAGCAACAACAGGAACGTCACCAGTACATGGTAAATTCATTAATTTAGTACCGTAAATTGTATTGTTTGAAGTAATATGGAAGTAATCGGCGTCTTTAGTAAATGTTGCAGGATCAAGTTTTGGGAAATAAGAGAAAGTAGTGTCAGAAGAATCACCGACAACTTTTACTTCACCAAATCTCTTTGCTTCTTTAATTGCTTTTTTGGACCAAGCACCGGTATTAACGTAATCAGCTTTCTTATTTTTCATCAGGTTCATTGGAATCATTGCAAATTGCATTGAAGCTCCACCTTGAAGGAAAAGAACTTTGTAATTACTAGGAATATTCATCAGTTTTCTTAGTCCTGCTTCCGCACTGTCAATAACTTCTTGGTACCAAGTTGAACGATGACTTAACTCCATAATTCCCATTCCGGAATTGTTAAAATTCAACATTTCATCTGCTGCTGCTTGAAGAACTGCTTCTGGAAGCACTGCCGGACCTGCTGAAAAATTAAAAACTCTTTTAGTCATGATTAGCTCCTTTTTTATTCTTACGTTTTTATTTTGTAGAACTTGTTTATTTATATTTTTATAAATGTTGCAAATATGAATTTAAAATGTTGTTCATACCTTGTCAAGTAATATTTTTAACCTCAGATTTATATGAAAGCTGATATTTACAACAAATTCGGTATAAAAAAAGAAAATTATTACAGTTGACTGAAAATATTGATTTAATTAACTTGCTTCGGTATTAAAAAAATTGGAGTATTTATGAAAATAAAATTTTTAATAGGAGTAATGTCAATTTTGCTTTCCTTGTTGGTAGTGAACTCTTGTACAACACAAGAAGTGACAGTAGGTCAAAATAATATTGTCAAAGAAATTAAAGCTGATTATCCTGTGGTTGCAAAACGACCAATAGTGACTAATATTCACGAATATTCAATTGTAGATGATTATTCCTGGCTTAAAGATATAGATAGAAAAAACAAAGAAATTTTAGATTACGTTAGAGAAGAAAATCAATATGCAGAAAAAAAATTAAGTAAGTTAGCCGATTTTAAAAAGAAATTATATAATGAAATAATTGGAAGAATAGATCAATCTGATGTAAGTGTTCCAGTTAGACTTGATGACTATCTGTATTATTCTAGAGATGTTGAGGGCAAACAGTATTCTGTCTATTGCCGAAAACTAAAGGATATGAATGCAGAAGAAGAGATACTGCTTGACCTGAATAAACTCTCCAAGAACCATAAATTTATAGAGTTAGGATCGTATAAGGTTAGTCCTGACAATAGGTTTCTTGCCTATACACTAGATACTTCAGGCAATGAACACTACACATTATACATAAACTATCTTCAGTATAATAAAATTATGCCTATAACCATAGAAAGAGTTGATGATATTGAATGGTCAAATGACAGTAGAAATATATATTATTCTACAACAAATGAAGAAAACGAAAGAACGGATAAAGTATTCAGGCATGTAATTGGCACAAAGTTGGAAGATGATAAATTATTGTACAGAGAGGATGATCCTTCGTTCTATGTCTGGGTAAACAAAACAAAAGACAAGAAATATTTGTTAATAGGAACTGCAAATAAAACTACTTCTGAAATGAGGTATCTTGCAACCGATAATCCTCTGGGATCATTGACTATGGTAGTACCCAGAAAAGAAGGTGTCGAATACTATATGGAGCATCATGATAATAAATTTTATATTCTGACAAACGAAAAAAGAGCAAAAAATTTCAAGATTATGACAGTTGATGAACATACTCCTTATTCTTCAAAGTGGAATAATTATTATGAGCATAGAAGGGATGTTTACCTAGAAGATTATGAATTGTTTGAAAATTATTTTGTAACTTCAGAGATAAGTAAGGGGAAAAGAACTATAAGAGTAATAGATTATGAATCTTTAATTGGGAAAGAAATATCTTTTGATGAGGCAGCGTATACAGTAAGCTTAGCTTGGAATCCTAATTTTGATAGTAATAAGCTTAGATATATCTATGAATCACTTACAACCCCGTACTCGATAGTGGATTACGATATGAAAACAGGTAAAAAAGAATTTTTGAAACAACAAAAAGTTCTTGGTGGATATGATCGGATTAAGTATAAATCTGAGAAAATATTTGCAAGGTCAAAAGATGGAACAATGGTACCGATATCATTAGTATATAGCAGGGAGAAATTCAAGAATGATGGTAAAAATCCGCTATTACTATACGGATATGGTGCTTATGGCGATTCTAATGATCCATATTTTTCATCATCAAGGCTAAGTATGTTAGATAGAGGATTTGTATTTGCACTTGCTCATACACGTGGTGGAAGAGAAAATGGAGAGAAATGGTATGAAGATGGGAAATTGCTAAACAAAAAAAATACATTTAATGATTTTATTGCATGTGCAGAGCATTTAATTACGAAGAAATATACTTCCAGTGATAAAATGATTATTGAGGGAGCAAGTGCTGGTGGATTACTTATAGGAGCCGTACTAAATATGCGACCTGAGCTTTTTAAATCTGCTGTTTTAGAAGTACCATTTTTAGATGTAATAAATACGATGTTAGATCCGTCGTTATCAGCAACAGTTTCAGAGTATGATGAGTGGGGTGATCCTAATGATAAATTTTACTTTGATTACATAAGGTCATATTGCCCTTATCAAAATATTAAAGCTCAAAATTATCCTAACATCTACGTAACTGCAGGTTTTAATGATCCAAGAGTAAACTATTGGGAACCTGCAAAATGGGTTGCAAAACTTAGAGAAACTAAGACTGATAATAACACTATCCTGCTCAAAATTAATACTGCCGGTCATGGTGGTTCATCGGGAAGATATGATTACTATAAAGAGTTAGCGCTAAAATATGCGTATATGTTAGATCAAGTGGGAATTACAGAATAATTACAATTTAAAAAATAGGATTAAATTATGAAATTAAGGAAAGTAGCACTATCGTTTTTATCTCTAGTATTATTTGTATCTATTCTTTCATGTTCCAAAGGGCAAAGTTCTTTAGATTCACAACTTAATAATTTAGAAAAGATCATCGAAAAGTACGAATCTAGATTTGAGGGAAGTAAAAGTGGAACTCAAGAATATACTGATATAATCAATGAGTATAACAAAGAAATTGGAGACTGGGGTTCGGTTTTTGAAAAAGATAGATATGAAAAAGATGAAAATGGTAAAAAAATAGAAAAACAAGGATTTAAAGATGTAAAGAAAAGATTCATTGATTTAAATAGTAGAATGACAAGAATGATATTAGCAACAATATCAAAAAAAGATCCTCCGGCAAATGAAATTTCCAATGAAAATAATCAATAGAAGAGTAATGAATGATTTTCGATAAACAATATGATATGATAGTTGTAGGTGCAGGTCCAGGTGGGTCTGTAGCTGCAAGAGAAGCTGCTGAAAAGGGATTAAAAGTTCTTTTATTGGAAAGAGACAGAGAGATAGGTATTCCTGTGAGATGTGGAGAAGCAGTTGGAATTTCAGGACTGCTGGAATTTTTTGATAAAGAACATGATATTGTTCAAAAATATCGAAAAAAATATAAGATCAGATTTGTTGCTCCAAATGGTCAAGTTCTAGATTTGAATCACGAAAGTGAAGCTGCGGTTCTTGACAGGAAGTTTTTCGATGCAGAATTGGGACGGATGGCATCACTTGCAGGTGTAACTGTTGTTACAATGGCTAATGTAACCGGATTGGTTATTGAAGACAATTTCGTTAGAGGAGTGAAGTTTATATATCAAGGTAAAAAGCATGAAATTTTATCTAAAATCGTTATAGCTGCTGATGGCGTAGAATCCAGAGTGGGAAGATGGTCTGGGATAAATACAACTCCTAAATTTAATGATATAGAATCATGTGTACAGTACACCATGTCAGATATTGATGTCGAAGAAGACCGGATGGATTTTTACTTTGGTAAGGAAGTGGCACCAACAGGGTATTTATGGGTTTTTCCAAAAGGTGAAAGAACAGCGAATGTAGGACTTGGGATTAACGGAGAATATTCCAGAAAGAAAAAAGCAGTAAAATATTTAGATGATTTTGTGGATAAGAACTTTCCGGGTGGATCGATCATAAATACAACTTGCGGTGGTGTTATTTGTGGTGAAACTCTCGAAAAAATATCAGGAAATGGAATAATGCTTGTAGGAGATGCTGCTCATCAAACAAATGCGATCACAGGTGGTGGTATTATAAATGCGATGAAAGCCGGAAAGATCTCAGCAGCAGTTGCAAAAGTTGCAATTGAAAAAAATGATTTCAGCGAAAATATTTTGAAACAATACGATAAAAAATGGCACAAAAAACAAGGTAAGGCTAATCATAAATTTTATATAATTAAAAGCATTATTGAAAATATAGACAATGAAATTTTAAATAGAATTACTGAAGAGCTTAATTCTAAACCATTTAAGAAAAGAACGTTGATAAAAATCTTTACAAAGGTTCTTATTAAGTATCCAAAGTTAATACTTGAACTACCTAAGCTTTTTAACTAATTTATCTATAAATATCAAGTAAACACCTTTGATGATGTAGCGGATTAGCTATATTTCTAGCAATAATATTATTTTTTATTGTTGCGAAAGGAACAAAGTAAAGATATATTGAAATCTTAAGTGAGTACGTAGAGAAGTCGGGAATATAATTTTAATTGAATAAGGAGAATGTTTATGAAAAAAATAGCTTTAATTGTGATTATGCTATTTGCAATCAGTTCCTATGCTGAAACATGGCTGTATGGGGATTTTGAAAATGGAGTTCTTGATGGTACAGTTTTGTATGACCATGATGGTGATGCAAATAACTGGGAAATTACTACGACAAATCCTTACGCGGGAACTTATGCAGTGCAGTCAGTTAGTGCTGGTTTGACACCTGATAATTGGTTGGTCTCACCTCAGCATTTCGCAGAAAGATATGATAATTTTAATTATCCGCATGTCAAATTTATGATTGGTGCAGCTGATCCTATTAATTTTGCCGAGCATTATCAAGTACTTGTTTCGTATACTGATACTGACACAGCATCTTTTTTTCCAATTTATGAAGAAACTTTAACTTCAGCTGACTGGAAGGAAATTGATATTGATCTAAAACCATATTTCGGTGAATATCAGTGGGACGCAACAATGTATGTTGCAATAAGACACTTTGATTCTGATGATCAATCAGCATTGATTTTTGACGATATTGCAGTTTATACTGAACCGAATTATTATTTTGAACAAGGTGTTTGGACTAATATTTACGAAGGTTTGGTTATGGCTTATTCAGATATGGACATGAGAATATCTCCTTACGATAGATCAATGTACGACGATGTATGGGATTTTGTAGGAATGGATGTGAAGATGCATTATATATTAAACGATGGTGTTACTACTGAACCAGAAGCTACTGTTGATATGATACGTAACCCTGACGCTAATTATACAGATACTTATATTTGCAGTTTCCCAGGACAACCTCTGGGTGTTTTCATCGAATATTGGTTCGAATCTATTGACAATTCAGAGTTAAGCAATGTAGGTTCAACTGAGCACTTTTTTGCTGAATGGGGTGAGGTTCCTTTTGAGGAAGGATTTGAAATAGGATCTTTACCTAAAGATTGGAATGTTTACTCGGTTTTAATCGATGATTTTGTAACAATGTGGGATCATGACTGGGATGTTGACGAAACTGGAGCTAATGTATGTAATGGATCCTACTCTATCTCTTCTGCATCTCAAACTAACTTTGGTGTTTACGAGACAGATGATTATTTAATAACCCCAAAGATAAGATTGGACGGTGCTGCGAAGCTGAGATATTTTGTTAACGCGCAGACTCTTGAAACGCTTACAGAACGTTATGAAGTCAGAATTTCTACCGTAAGTGGCGATAGTGCCGATATAGATTCTTACGACTTGATTTTTGAAGAAACGTTATCAGGAGAGACTGTTGATACAAATTGGTACGAAAGAGTTGTAGATCTTCAAGCTTATTCAGGACAATTTGTTTGGATAATGTTTAAACATATATACACTCCAACAGGCGCAAAACTTGATAGATATTTGAATTTAGATGATGTAAGTGTAATTGAAACACCTAAGGTTGTTTTTGATCCTGAAGCAGGGAATTCATGTGTGCCAAATAATCCTTATGAAATGACAATTACAGCCACAGATTTTTCTGGAATTGAAAGTGCAAAAATGTACTATTCTGTAGATGGTGGAGAAGAAGTTGAAATTCTTATGACTAATAATGGAGATAATACATATTCTGGAGCTATTCCTGCACAGGTAGAAGACATAAGAGCATCTTGGTATTTAGTTGTTACAGACAATTCTCCTTACTCGAATGTAACTTTAACAGACTCATATGATGTTATGTGGTTTTCTGAAAATTGGTATGAATGGGGAGCTGTATATACTGACGAACCTGACGGATATAGTACACCTTGGATTGCAGCAATAGATTGGGACTTTGGAAGTAAAGACAATCTATATTTAAATAAATTTGAAGTAGGCTTTGATGGCGATGTATCAGGAATGACGTGGAAGCTAGTTGAATTTGACAAAGAATTAGGAGTTCCAACTGACAATGTAATAGGTACTTATGAAGGTGTTGATGATTTTTATGCGAACTATAGTGAATTGGTATTAGATTCTACTGGTACTGTAGTTAAAGGGCATGTCGCTTTATGTTTTTACAGTGATGGAAATGATTTTCTCTGGCTGGACGAAAGTGGGGATAAATCACATTCATGGCAGTATACAATTTCAGAAGGATGGAAGACTAATACTTACGGAGCTTTCTTTATTAGAATGTATGTGTCTAACAGCCCTGTTGGGATTAATGGTAGTGAATTTATCGCAAGTACTACCGAATTAAGTCAAAATTATCCAAATCCATTTAATCCGACAACTTCAATAAACTTTTTCAGTAAAGAAAGTGGAAAAGTGAATTTGACAGTTTTTAATGTTGCCGGAGAAAAAGTTGCTTCTTTAGTGAATGGTAATTTGAAGAGTGGATATCATAAAATAAATTTTGATGCTTCTAAGTTGAACAGTGGAGTTTACTACTATACATTAATAACTCCAAAGGCAAATATAACGAAGAAAATGGTATTGGTGAAATAGTAGAATAAATTAATTATATTGTTGACAGTTTTGGTTATTTTAGTTATTTTAACCAAGAACTGAAAAAGAATTGAAAGTGAAAAGATATAAAAAATCACATTAAAAGTGAAAACTAAACGGAGGAGAGTATGTTAACAAAACTAAGTAGGCTACTTCTTGTAGCTTTAGTTCTTATCGCATCTAGCTTGGTTGCTCAAAAAAGTAATTTGATCAGCAAGCGTTATATGGTAGATGAGAACGGAAACAAGATTACTATGAGACAAGTAGCGGGTTATCCACCTGCAGAACTTCCTGTAAGTAATTACACACCACCTAAGACAATGGCAAAAGGAGTTTTCTTTGTTTTAGATCAAGTTCCTGGTTACGACTGGGCGTATGGTTGTACAGCAACTGCAACTTCAATGCTAGTAGCTTATTATGATGCTCACGGTGTTGTAAATGCTTATACTGGTGTCTTAGGAGCTGGTGTAGCACCTATGTCAAATGCAACATGGAATAGTCAAGGTTCGACTGCTGGTACTTCTGAAAATCCAATAGCAGGTACAAATGCAGGTGTTGATGGTAGAGTTGGTAATGGTCACTCTGATGACTATTGGGTAAATTATGAAGATGAAGCTACTGATCCATATTATGGAGCATGGGCTGAGCATCTTTACTATGAGAACGATACTAATAGTGCTTGTACTGCTGATTACATGGGTACAAACCAGTGGTATAACTGGGAAAACTCTGATGGTAGTACTTCTATTTGGAGTAGTGCTGGTGGTGTTTACGATTATCTTGGTTCTGAAGCTTCAACTCCAGCACTAAGAGATGGTATTCATGGAATGAGATTATTCTGGGAAGCTTTAGGTTACACTGTTGATTTGAACTATACTAGAACTATCACTGATTACAATGATCCTGATGATGATCCTGATGAAGGACCTGCAACAGGTGGATTTACATTCGAAATGTATATGAATGAGATCGATCAAGGTTTTCCTGTTATTGTAAATGTTGAAGGTCACTCAATGACTGGTTACGGATATGATAACACTGATGAAGCAGCTCCTTTAGTTATTCTTCGTGATACTTGGAGTTATGATACATCTGATACTCATACAATGGCTTGGATGGGTTTATACTCAAATATGCAACACTATGCAATTTCAGTTATTCATTTAGGAACTGAGAGTGGATGGTTTGCACCACAAAATGTTCTTGCATTAAATAATGATAGAACTGTTACTGTTAATTGGGATGATCCATCTAAAGGTGGAGAGAACATGAACTATGAAGTTTATAGAGATGACGTTCTTCAAGCAACTGTAGCAACAGAGACATTCCAGGAAGTATTTACTGCAACTGGTGATGGTCTTCATACTTACTATGTGAAATCAATTTATGTTGATGAACCATATACAACTTTAGCTTCAATGTCTTCTTCAGTTATCGTTTGTGCTTCTGTTACTGAATTCCACGATGATTTTGAGAGTGGAGACGGTCAATGGATGTTAAGTGATGGTTGGGGACTTGATACTGATTATAAAGTAAGTGGAACTTATTCACTTTCTGAAAGTCCTGGTGGAAACTATGTTGATAATACTGATCAATTAACAATGGGTGGATCTGTTGGTGAGATCGCTCCTGGTCTAAATTTCGCAACAGCAGCGGATGCTTCAATGGATTTTTGGTTCAGATATGAGATCGAGCTTAGTTTTGACTACATGTACTTACAGACTTGTAAAGATGGTGTTAACTGGGTTTCTATCAAATCGTGGTCAGCTGAAACTCCAGCATGGGCTCAAGAGAATATCAGTCTTGGTCTTTATGCAGGTGAAGCTAACGTAAGAATAAGATTCTTATTTGCATCAGACCCTGGTTTTAATGTAGAAGGTTCAAATATTGATGATATCAATATTGATCCTGCTTCTACTGACCTAGCACCTCCTTATGTTTTCTATACTAAGGATAAAGATTACTACGACAATAATCCTGAAGGATTTGAAGTTACTTCAGAGATTACTGATTTCACTGGTATAGACTATGCTAACGTTGTTTATAGCGTAAACGGTGGTGGAAATCAAACTATTTCAGAAAATCAAATAATTGGTGACACTTATTTCTATTCAATTCCTGTGCAAACTCCAGGTGATCACGTAGAATTCTGGTTTGAATGTAGAGATACTGCCGCAGCTCAAAATACTGGTACTTCAGAACACCATGAGTATTATGCAGGTGTTCACAATAAATTTGATGACGGAATCGTAAGTTACTATTCTGAGCTTGTAACAACTACTGCGGAATATGATTATGTAGGTCACGCAAACAAATGCTTCTCATTCTACGAAGATATTGTTGGTGTTGTTATTAGAGGTTATGATGATGTAAGTCAAGTAGATGATAACTCAGACATGATGATTCACGTTTGGGCTGATAACGGTGGTTTACCAGGTGCTGATATTATCACACCTTTACAAGTAACTAACCCTGCTACTTTAGCTGAAACAAATAAATGGGCTTATGTTGATTTAAGTTCTTACACTGAATTACAAGCTTTCAATGGTGATTACTACGTTGGTATCACTTGTGCAACTGGTGGAGTTTCTACTGTAACTCGTACTACTTCAGGTGCTCCTTCAGAGTATCAAGGTTATGATTATGGTAAAGCATATCTTCAGTTATATAACCCTGATTTAATGTGGGAAAAAGAAACTGGTACTCTTTATCACATAAGAGCCGTAACAACAAATTACCAATTAACTCCAGGTGTAATTGTTGCTAATCCAACTCCATTAGCTAAAACAGTAGAGCTTGGAACTATTGCAACTGAAAATCTTACACTTACTAATGAAGGTGGATTTGATTATACTTATGGTGCTGTTATAGATTACACTGTATGGCCTGGTCAAAAAGGTGATGTGATTGTTGAATCAAATACATTCGACACTGTATTGGGTTATACTAGTGTTGGTGCATGGTCAGTTGTTTCTGGTCAAGCTTCAGTAACATCTCAAGGCACACATGTTCTTACATCTACTATTTTTGATGGAACAGTTGCTTCTAATTTATTCCTTGATTTTGATCAAACTCAAGTAGCTAAGACAGGATCTTCTTTTAAAGCTGAATGGTATGATGGTTCTACATGGACTCAAGTTTATTACGGAACTTCAAGTGCAACTTCAAGTGAACATATTGCAATTCCTAATACAGCTGTTCAACTTAGATTTACAGCAGTAGTAACGAAATCTACTGGTCAAACTGGTTCTCAGAAACTTGATAATGTTCTTGTATCTGGACCTCAAGATATCACTTTCGATTGGTTGGATCTTAACCAAGCTAATACTTTATCAGGTACTGTTACTACTACTGGTACTGAAGTAGTTGAGATTGAGTATGATTGTACTGATTTAGTAGGTCTTCAATTAGGTGACTATGTTGCTGAGATTACTTTTACAGCACCAGGTTCTGATACTGTAGTTGTTCCTGTAAACTTAACTATTGGTACTCCTCCAACTGAAGATCCTGCAGTTCCTGCAAATGTAGTAACAAGCATTTCAGGTACTGATTTAGTAGTTGATTGGGATATTTCTGCAGACGCAACTGGATATGATGTTTATTCATCAGATGATCCTTATGGTACATTTACTTTTGTTGCATCAGTTGCAACAAACCAGTATACAACACCTGCAGCATCAGCTAAATTATTCTATTACATTAAAGCAACTAACTAATGTAGAGAATGCAATAATTAAAAAAAGAGACCCGTCTAACGGGTCTTTTTTTTTATTAATTAAATAATTGAATACTGAAACAAAGCAGATTATATTTGAGTACAATCGTCTAAGCAATTAATAATGTATATAGGAAAGATCATGAATTCAACTACAACCAAAATTTTTAAGAATTTAATGCTGTTAGTGATATTATCGTTTTTAATGTTTTCTTGTACAAAAAAAGAAGGTGAAGAATCCACAGAGAAAATAGATAATGAATCAAGTAAACCTGTTAAAGTAGTTTCTTGGGATAAATTAAAAGAAAAAAATGGAATAATGTATGAATTTATGAAAAGTATTCCTTTTACAGGAAAGAGTGAAAAGTACACCAAGGATAGTCTTCTGTATCAAGAGAAAACTTATAAGCTTGGTAAGTTGAATGGAAAGATGACATTTAGATATTCAAATGGACAAAAAGAATTTGAATTATTTTGGTTAAGTGGAAAAAAACATGGTAAGAGTCTAAAATGGGCTAAAGACGGACAATTATTAATGGAAGAACATTATCAACATGGGACTTTTCATGGTACCAATAAAGAATGGTATAATAACGGTAAACTTAAAGCCAGAGTTCATTTTAAAGAAGGTAAGAATCATAGGAAATCTGAATACTTCTATGAGAATGGACAAATAAGTATAGAGCAAAATTACCTCGATGGTGAAAAAGATGGTGAAACCATATATTGGTATGAGAATGGTCAGATGAAAGGGAAAGGTAAATTTATAAGAAATATTGTTGATGGACCGGTAGCAGGTTGGTGGGACAATGGTAATAAACAATATGAAGGTACTTACAAAAATGGAAAGATGACTGGTACTTTTTTTAACTGGTACACAGATGGAAAAATAAAATCGGAAGAAAATTTTAAAAATGATGTAAAAGACGGTAACTTTATTAAGTATGATAAGCAGGGAAATGTTACTGAAAAAATATATTATAAAGATGGTATAGTGACAAAAAGGGTTGTAGGATAGTATACTCCTTCTTTCATTATATGTATATAAAGAGATCATAATGGTCTCTTTTTTTTATTTCAAAAAACATTAAATTCACATATATTTTAATTATAAATTTATTAAAACTTTATTGAAGTTGGTGAAATTCTTCGAATTCTATTTTACCAAGAGGCTATAAGTATCTATTTAAATAGAATTCGAAGATTTATATTAAAATAAATTTATTAAATGACAACCTTTTTAATCTTTTGATGTCTATAAATTGATAAACAAAAAAAGATAAAAAGGAGATAATCATGTATTGCAACGGAACCAAACACATTAGCGAACTTATTAACAGTAAAAAGCTAACAAAAAAAGAAGCTAAACAATTAGCAGGTCTTCATGTTAAATATGAAATGAAGAAATTTAAATTTAGAATCAATGTGCATAATTTCTCATTCATGATTAAATGATCTAAATAATATTAATTAAGTAAATGACAACTTTTTTAGTATTTAAAGGTCAAATGTGTGATCTGACCTTTTCCTGGGAGAAACGAAACAATGATTGTAAGCCAATTGCACGAAAAAGACCTGATTAAGAAAGCACAAGAAGGTAATAGCAAAGCATTTGAAAGACTGATAAAAAACTATGACAGAAGGATACTTGACATGCTATTAAACATCTTAAAGAATGAAGCAGACGCTGCAGATGCATACCAAAATACTTTCATGAAAGTATTTAAGAATCTTCATAGTTTCAAAGGAAATTCATCATTCTACACTTGGATTTATCGAATTGCCTTGAATACAGCTTATACACATTATTCAAAAAGAAAAAAGGTAGAGGGGGTATTCATCTCTGAATATATTGATGATGTTATTGCAGATGATAGTTCTTCAGAAGATATTTTTGGAAAAATTGATAAGAGAGAAGCAGTTAGAAATGAGATTGAAATGTTATCCGTACAGCAAAAAAGTGTAGTGTATATGAAAAGTTATGAAGGGAAGAAGTTTAGAGAAATAGCGGAAATTTTATCTTTAAATGAAGGTACGGTCAAAAAGTATTTCCATAGAGCTGTCCAAAAAATAAAAAAAAACTTAGATACGAAAATTCAAACAGTTAATTGTGCTTTTATAAAAGATAAGAAAATTTAAACAGTTAGGTGATATTATGAAAAATATAAAAGAAAAAATATTCGATCTGATATATGATGAGATAGAAGACGATAAAGAGAGAAAATCTATTCTTAATGCAATTGAGAATGACGAAGAACTCAAAGAATTCTATAATGCTATGAAGGAAGAATCAGAAAATATTGACCCAGAATATTTTGAAAGTGCGAGTGATAGCTTTTTAGAATCCAACAGATCACAACTATTCGAACAAATAGATCAAGAAAATTCATCAGAGAAAAAAACAAATGTTATCAAAGATATTTTTAATTTTAATAACAAAAAGCAATTTAGTATAATATTGAAATATGCAGCTGTGGTCCTATTGACATTCTATGCTACAATGTATCATTTCAATGATGAAATTCTTAATAGTTCGAATTCCAATTATGATAATTTTGCAAACAATTACTCAGACAATCCCAATATCGAGCAGGTAAACTACATTGAAGGATCTCCATTTGCTGAAACAGACAGACAATTAGAGAATTACCGTGTCGATAATTTATCTATAGATGAAGATGGAGAAGATCTACAGATAGACTTTGATGTCAGTACAAGCAAGACTATAAAAGGTAAGAAGAACGATCCTGTGATAATCAAGACACTAAAATATTTAATAGCTCATGAAAGTAATCCAGGTGTAAAACTCAGAACTTTAAAAGCTATGGATAAGACAGATACAAATGAATATGAGGAAGCTTTGATAAGTACAATGCTTAATGACCGCGATGAACTGATAAGAAGAAAGGCTATGAAAATGATATCTAAGTCAAACATGAGTAAAAAATCTATAGATGCACTATATAATGTTGTTCTTAACGATCCTGATCAGGTCAATAGAATTGAAGCTTTGAGCATATTAGAAAAGAGTGATGCAGCTTTTGCAGATAGAGAGGCTCTAACTAATATGCCAAATGAAGATAACGAATATTTAAAGTATAAAACTACTTTGATAAACAAATAAAAAGGAAGGTAATCAAAATGAAAGATACAAAAATAAAATATATAATAATAATATTGATACTATTAGCAGCATTCAAATTAGCATCTGCAGCAGAAATAGGAAAATATTCGATTGGATCTATGAAGGATATAGATATATATATATTGAAAGGAGCTAATGCCACTAAGCAAATAACAATTAAAGGTATAGAGCTTAATTTAAATGTAGTTGGAGTTGAAGAAGCTAAATTTGAAATATTTACATCAAAAAAAGTTTCAGACCTGAAAACATTATTAAATAGTAATAAAGAATTAAAGCAAACAATATCATTGGATACTAAATACAATGCTGATATTTTAATTGAAAAAAATAAAAATGAATTGATTGTAGATCTATCAAAAGTAAAAAATGGTTTATTGCTAGTACCTAAGAATATTTCATTAGTAGTTGATATTGTCAAAGGGAATGCGGATATAGAAGGCGTTAACGGAGAGCTTGTTATCAATGGACAACAACTTGATACTAAGATTAAAAATGTATCAGCAGTAATAAACTATAAAAACAAATCCGGTGATATATCAATTAGTGCCTATGAAGGTGTTGCAAATTTGAAGACACTTCAAGGTGATATTAAAATTATTAATTCTTCCGGTAAAATGAACTTTAAAAGTGCTGCTGGAGATATTAATATCAATAAGTTCATTGGCGATATAGATATTAATATTCAAGTAGGTGATATTCAGATATCAAATTCAGATGATATGAGCTTGAAACTTAATAATAAAAGTGGTGATTTCCTGTTGAAGAATATAAAAGCTAAGAATATTGAAATTAATACTGCTTCATCTGATATAGCTATTTTTGATGTGATTGCAAAAAGCATACAAATAAATAACCAGTCAGGAGATGTTTTACTTAAGAAGGTAAAATCTGACCTTGATATTGACATAAACAGTGGAGATTTGATGCTGAAGAATTTTGAGCCACTGTTTAAGAAAAATTCAAGGATAGGCGTTAATTTTGGTGATGTGAATATAGAATTAAAGGATCCAAATTTATTTAAATATTTTCAATCAGTGAATGAGAATGAATTGACCTTTGACAAATCAATTAAATTGAATAAGGACCTTAAGATCTGCACAAAGGATAAAAAATGTATTGTGATCAGTTTAAACTATGGACAAATAAGTGTGGAAAAAATAAAATAATTTTTAAGGGAGATTATAAAATGAAGATAAATACAATAATATTGATATTAATATCCATGACATTCTTAAGGTCAGAAACTATTAGAAAATTCTCAGACTTTAGATTAGAGGAGAACGATTCACTGAAAGCAGACGTTAAGGTGTTCAGAGGAGATGCAACAATATACGGACACTTAGATGGTAATCTTGATGTGTATTCAGGAGATATTAAAATTTATGATGGCGGAAAAGTTTCAGGTCAAACGAAAGCTTATGCAGGAAAAGTATATGAAAATCAGAAGGTTGATGAGAGCTCAAGTTATTATGTGGTAAATGAAATTAAAAATCTTGTTTTGGGAGATGATGATTTTTTTGAAAAAAAGGATAAAGAGAATAAATTAGAAATAAAGATTGGTGGAGGTAATTCATCTACTCATTTACAGTACAATAATCAAGATGGAAAAAGCTTTTATTTCCATAATACTGTAATCAAAAGGGAATTTTTCTCATATTCAAGTGTCGAAGGTGTTTATTTAGGATTGGCAGGTGATTTTTTTGAAATGGATTTTAAATATGTGGATTTTGATTCTTTTTTATCTCTAGGATATGGAATTAAATCAGAGGAATGGCAGTATTATGCTGAAGAACAACTTTCATTTTTCAATAATATTCTAAGCATAGGAGCAAGTCAATATTCTATGGCATCAAGTGAAGATCAATGGAAAATTGACCCCGATATGAACAGTGCGTCTGCTCTATTTATTCATGAAGATTTTTACAATTATTATCTAACTGAAGGTTTTGGATTTTATACTGGTGCAATCTATGAATTGAAAACAAAAAAAACAGAAACAACATTTGGAATCAAGGCCGGATACTATCAAGACAATGTATCTGAAATGCATAGAGTAAATGACTATTCTTTATTTACGAATGACAAACATTTTAGACAAGTAAGTTTCTACGATGGTAATTTAGCTGATGAGGGAGAAATAAAAGAATTGCTAATCTCAGGTCAAATTGTGTCTAAATTATCAAATATAAATACAAATATTAATGCTGGTGGTACTTACGAAATAACTTTAGATGATCTTGATCAAGATTTTGAATTCCAAAAATTAAGTATGAATTTCTTTATTGAAACTAAATTCTCAGGATTGTTTTCTATATCGAATAATATAAGGTTGGAATCAAGTTCATACAGAGATCTATTAGATTCTCATACAACACCAAATTTCAAATACACTACTTTGGGTGGAAATGGAACTCTTCCGGGTTATAAATTTAATGAATTCTCAGGAAATAGAGCAATTTTAAACAGAACAATGATAGGTTTTGACAAATTTGACCTATTAGATTTTAGAGCTATTTTTGACTTCGGAGAAGCATATGAATTTATTCCTGAGTCTTCTGAAGAAAATTTAATTGATGGATTAGGAAAATTTAGTACAAATACTTTAAAATCATCATTTGGATTAGGAATGGTTTTAGGTGATAACATGATGCTTTCTATCCATAAAAGACTAGATACAAACAAAGACCCATACCAGTTACAATTATCAGTGAGATATAACTATTAACATTCGTAGGATAATCTGCGATATATAACTATTAACATTAGAAAAAAATCATACAATATATAACTACTAACATTAGGAGAAAATTATGCGAAAAGGATACTATTTAATAATACTAATACTATCAACACTTCTTACAGGGTGTCTTGATATGGTTTACTCACTTGATAACACAGTAAACGCAGAAGAGACTAAAATTGAAACTTTTCAAGTTGCAAATGATTCTGATTTCAGTATTGAAAATATTAATGGAGATATAAAGATTGAGAGTTCTTCAAATGATATGATCGAAATCGTAATAAGAAAAACTACATCAAAAGATAAAAGTGAATTAGCAAAGGCTAAGGTAATAATCGATAAACAAAGTGATCACACTTATGTCAAAACCGAATATTTGAAGAAAAAAGTTAACGTAAATGTCTATTACACAGTAAAATTACCTAAAAATGTAAACTTAAATAATGTTGACCTAGTAAACGGATCTGTTAATATCAAGAATGTTAATGGTAAATCAATAAATGTAGAATGTGTAAACGGGAATATAACAGTAAATTCAGTGGAAGGTGAGATATCTTTAGAGAGTGTGAATGGAAACATTGATATAAAGAATACTTCAACGATTAAAGAGATTGAAACAGTAAATGGAAGTATAAAATCAGAGATCAGCAAAATTGCTGATAATTCAGAGATGAGTACGGTAAACGGTAGTATTAAACTATACATTGATGATGAAGCAAATATGAGTTTAAGAGCTGAAACAATGAACGGATCTGTTTTAATTGAAAACGATAAAATTATTTCAAAAACTAAAAGGAAGAATAAATTTTACGGTAAGATTGGTAATGGAAAAAATGAAATGAATGTTTCGTCAATGAACGGGAGTATAAAAGTATTTAACTTGAACTAGTCTTAAAAATAATATTTGAAAAGGGAAGATGAATTATCTTCCCTTTTTTATTACCTTGATTTTTAACCTAGATTTGGATAACTTTTTCAAGAATAAAACATAAGGAGAAGATCATGAACATCGTTGAACAAAAAAAGATTTGGAAACTTGAAAATATCATTAATATCCTTAATCATATTTCTTTGGAATTAAGTATTACAGCAGCGGAGGCGAAGCAACTCGGACGTTCGTTTGGAGCTGTTTCAATGGAAATAAAGAAATTCATTATGATATTTGAAAGAGATGTTTTCGGTAAAGTTAAGTTTGAAAATTACGGTTTCGACGAAATTGAAGATAAAATGAAAGAACTTGGAAGTATGCTTAGAATACTGGGAACTAATACGTTGCTGGAAGCAAGAAGATTAAATAATTCCAAAGCTTATATTCTATGTGATGAAATAAGAAAGATTGGTGAATCAATTCAAAATATTTTAGAAATGCCAAAGCATAAAAAAAATCTTAATATGATCGAACCGGATAAATCATTCAAAGAACCTTTTGCATATTTTGTAATGAAGATAGGTGATGCTTATTGGGTAGAAAATATGAACTCAATAATTGAGGTAATACCGGCAACTAAAAAAATATTGGCAGATTATCCATTAGGATCAGGTAAAATGAAGCATCAGATCATGATCAAGGGTATTAAAATGCCCGTGATCAATCTACATTCAGATATGGGAAAAGATATCGAAATTGGTAATGAAAGCAGAATCGTAATTCTGAATCTAGGTCATATCTTATACGGACATTCAAGTTCTGAGTTGTTTTTTGGGCTGTTAGTGGATGAAATCGAGTATTGCGGATTTTTACAAAAAGGTATTCAAGAAATTGATACTCCAGAAGGTATGCCCGAAGACTATGTAAGATATTGCTGGAAAGCTAAAGATACTGATTTATTGTTCTTCAACTGGGATAATATCATCAACGAACATGAAATCCGCGACTATAAAAAGCTCCAATAAATTTGGATTTTAATAATTCTGACGTAGAGACGTAGCCATGCTACGTCTCTACGTCAGAATTATTTAAATTTCGGCCATTTCTACAACTTGATCGAGATTATCCATGATAAATTGTTTTCTCTCGGGTGTGTTTTTACCCATATAAAATTGAAGAGTTTCTGCAATATCTTTGATATGTTCAACACTGACTTGAACTAATCTCATATTCTTGCCAATGAACTGTCCGAATTCTTTAGGTGAAATTTCTCCAAGTCCCTTAAATCTGGTAATCTCTGCAGCTTTTCCAAGTTTTTTTAAAGCTTTGTCTTTCTCAGTATCATTGTAGCAATAAAGTGTATCTTTCTTATTTCTTACTCTGAAAAGAGGAGTTTCTAATATGTAAATATGACCCTTTAGGACCAAGCTTTCATAAAACTGTAAGAAAAATGTTAATAATAGGTTCCTAATGTGAAGGCCATCAGGGTCAGAGTCAGTTGCAAGAACTATTTTTGCATATCTTAAATTATCAATTCCATCCTCTATATTCATTGCTTTGGTAATATTATAATACTCTTCATTTTTATAGATCGCATCTCTTTTCATACCATGGACGTTCAATGGTTTCCCACGTAAAGCAAAAATCGCCTGTGTCGAAACATCTCTTGAGCTGATCATACTACCCGCTGCAGAATCACCCTCAGTCAAGAAAACAATGGATTCTTCACCTCTCCACTTATCCTTGTTCTTCTGCGTAGGGATATCATTTAAGTGATATTTACAATCTCTTAATTTAGGTATTCTTATTGATGTTCTTTTTGAAAGTTCTTTAGCTTCTTTTTGTACTGACCTTAATTCTTTACGGATCCTCTCGTTAAGATCGATCTTCATAAAGATAGCTTCCGATGTTTCATGATTTTTATAGAAGAAGTCGATCAAAAAATTCTTTACTTCAGATACTATTTTGCTTTTTATTTCTGTATTTCCAAGTTTATTCTTAGTCTGAGATTCAAAGATAGGATTTTTCACTTTTATCGCAATAGCACCTACAATTCCGTCTCGGACATCTTTGGCATCATATTGTTTTTTACCGAATTCATTAATAGCTTTTAATATGGCTTCTCTGAAAGCTGCCTGATGAGTTCCACCATCGTTGGTATACTGACCATTTACGAAAGAATAGTAACTCTCCCCATATGAATCAATGTGGGAGAAAACGAATTCCAGTGTTTTTGACGAATAATATATTGGTTCATAGAGCGGATATTCAACCTGCTCTGTTAATAGATCTAGAAGACCTCCAGATGAAGTGATCTTTTCATCATTGATATATAA
This sequence comes from Candidatus Delongbacteria bacterium, assembly GCA_027858225.1. Lineage (GTDB taxonomy): Bacteria > UBA4055 > UBA4055 > UBA4055 > UBA4055 > WTAK01. The sequence continues at coordinate 9,185 of JAQIDB010000187.1, read as the reverse complement.
TTTTAATCCTCTATTAAGATATGCATAATACCAAAGTCTTTTTTTTATGAAATCCTGATTAAAAACAAAATCATCGAAAATCTCTCTATCAGGAACAAATTCAGTATATGTACCATTCACTTCGTCTGTTTCACCATCACCTTCACTGACAAACACACCTTTGCTGTAAGTAGCTTCTTTAAATTTGCCGTCTCTGATACTTTTTACGTAAAAATGACTACTCAGTGCATTGACAGCTTTAGTACCAACACCATTCAAACCGACACTGAATTGGAAAACATCACTATTGAACTTGCCACCAGTATTAATCTTCGATATACAATCGATAACCTTGCCAAGTGGAATGCCTCTACCAAAATCTCTTACGATCACTCTTTCATCATCAACATAGATGTCGATCTTTTTACCGTAACCTTCAATAAATTCATCTATAGAATTATCAATAACTTCTTTTATAAGTATATATATACCATCTTCATAACTAGAACCGTCTCCTAAGCGACCTATATACATTCCTGTTCTTAGCCTAATATGTGCTAAAGAAGATAAAGTTTGTATCTTACTTTCATCGTAATTTACTTTTTTTGCTGGAGGTGTATTCATATGTCATCTGTACCTGAAATTTACTGTTTTATTTCATTGAATCATTCATAGAATAATATGATGATTTTAATATTTTATCAATGGAAAAATAGTTTAATTTTGGTGTGGAATATCAATAATATTTTAGTTTTATTAATAACTAATGTTTAAAAGACCTTCAAATATTGTTTTCTTTATTTTCATTATTTCCGGATTGTTATATGCGAAATTATTTTATGTCAACTTTTCTTTTTTCATAGCATTAACACCAATAGCGATAGTTCCGTTGTTTATGAGTAAATACAGATATGTTTTCTTCTCAATTATGCTAGGAGTTATATTATTCAATATCCATAACATGGCATTTTATTATTCAGACAAAAATTTAGAGCAATATGATAATAAGAATATAACAATTAAAGGAACCATCAAAGAGCATAAAAATTTCAGATTCAATTCGATTAGTGTTATTCAGGCAGGTGATTTCTATATTGGTGATGAGAATATAAAATTACCTATTGCGATATCAGCTTTTTCGAATAAATCTAACGAATATATGAAGAATGATAGTATTGTTATCTCAGGGAAATTCCAAAGATATAAAAAGAACAAGAATCTATACGAAAAAGATGAAATAAACATAGCAAGAAATAATAAGATCTCTGGATTTATGTTGTCTCCAAAGATAATGTCTCACAAATCAAAATTCAGTATTTCTACTGTAATATTCAATATCAGATCATGGATAATAAATGTATTTAACGATAGATTGTCATTTAAATCTGCAAACTTTATGAATGCAATAATAATTGGAAGTAGAGAAAGCTTAGAAAAGGGTACGATTAAGGAATTTTCAGAGAGTGGAACGATACACTTATTGGCAGTGTCGGGTTTACACGTAGGATTCTTACTATTGATCCTAATATTTTTTAAAAGTATCTTCGGATATAGAATAAATATTCATCTAGTAGTAGTCACGACAGTATTGGTCTCATATATTTTACTTACGGGTTCAAGTCCTTCGGTGATCAGAGCCGGGATAATGAGTATAATAGCCCTGCTTTCCTTCCCGATGAAAAGAAAGATCAAGATACTTGATGTCATTGCAACAGCAGGAATATTCTCACTGATAATCGATCCAAATCAAATATTTAAATTAGGTTTTATTTTATCGTTTACTGCAGTTCTATCTTTGGTGATCATATATAATTTCATAGTCAAACAAACCTTAGTCAATGACATAATCTTGAAGGCGGGGAAAGGATCGTTCATCATTAAAGGAATTATTGTATCAATATCAGCATCAATAGGAACTTTACCTATAGTATTGTATTATTTTGGTAAATTCAATGTATTCTCGATTTTTGCAAATGTGATCTTAATTCCAATAACTGGGTTTAATTATCTTTTAGGGATAATTCTAATTTTCATTAATAAAGTTTATATTCTTTCTGATTTTGTTGCATTTATAATTGATACTACGGTTAAAATCATGTTAGAAATAATTTTATTTGTTTCAAACATAAATTTTATGAAGATAGTTTATAAAATCAACATTACTGAACTAGTCGTATTATTATCATTGATAGTGATAATTTTCATAATTCGTTCCCATCAAGTTAAAATTGTATTATTATCTATAATAATCATTGTGGTTGCATACACAATATTCTCGGGAACCAGCAGAAATCACATTTATTATTTTTCAACGGTTAAAGGTAATTCTGCGTTTGCAACATTAGATGGGCAAAATATTTTATTTCTAGATAAGTTAAAAGGAAGGGAACTGAAAAATATAATAAAACCTTACTTATTTGCGAATAATATTAAAAAATTAAACTATGTTATTTTACTTGATGAAGATATCGGTATTGGTGAGAAGGTTTCTGAGATTGATATTCCTATAAATTTTATTGTTAGTCCAAGAAATGATTTCACCTCGGAAAATTACGAAGTTATCAATGTAAGTTCTTTGGATAATGTTATTAAATTGTTTAACAGCAGGATATATTTTTCAGAAAACAATGATCAAGTGATGTTGGCATATTCGAAAAATAAATTTTTATTCGGTAGATCTGTGAGTATTGATGGAAAAGAATTAAATACTGAGAAGGAAGGGATTATTTTTTTAATGAAAAAGTAAATTCGATACCTTGTTCTAATGAATTTACCGAAATTTCACCTTCATGAAAATTTACAGCATTTTTAACGATAGCCAAACCTAAACCTGTACCGCCTAAAGCTCTGGAACGACCTTTATCTATTCTATAGAATCTTTCGAAGATTCTTGGTAAGTGCTCAGCAGGTATGCCAATACCATTGTCAGAGTATTTGATATGTAAATAATTTTCATCTTCGGAATATTTTTCGATCTTTAACTCTGTTCCTTTACCAGCATATTTCATACTGTTTTCGATCAAATTTCTAAATATTCCTTCAAGAAGTTGATCATTACCATTTAATATTGAGTTATCTAGATTAGATACCTCTACACTTGATTCATTGTTTTTTAAGTTCATATCCATATCTGAGATAACATTTACGATCAATAATCCAAGATTAACTTCTTTTTTAGAATAAAGTTGATGAGTTTCATCGATTTTGTTTAATATGGAAATGTCATCAATTAAAGAATTCAATCTCTTTGTTTGATTGAACGATCTCTCAACGAATTCCATGATCTTTTCTTTATCCAGATCTTTATTCATCATAATTGTTTCCATAAAACCAGATATCACAGAAACAGGAGTTTTTAATTCATGTGATATATTAGAACTCATTTGTTGCTTTATAGTCTTTAATTTTTTCTGAGTGTCTCTGGATTCAAGATAAATATTTCTGATCTGTCTGCTTATTTCTCCAAGTTCATTGTTGCTAAAATCAATATCCTCAGAAATGTCATCTTCGGTTGCCATAGCTACAGAAAACTTACGTAACAATTGAATGGATTTACCAAAATGATCAGATATATATAGAAGTAAAAATGACATAATAAAAAAGATCATCAGTAAAAATATGATGAAGATATAATCAACTTTCATTATGTCTTCCAACTTTGCATTTATCGGCAAGGCTGTCCTTACGAAATATTCATTGAATTTTTTTGCATAGTAAAAATATTCAATGTCAGTAGATTCTGAAACTCTAATATCTGTTCCGAAATTATTATTATTAGCATCATGGATCTCATTTCTATTTGAATGGTCATTCATTTTTCGGAATGCCTCAACAGAAGTATCGTAAAGAACCTTACCAGTGCTATTTATGATAGTTATTCTGAGTTCAGAGTTGAAAAAAGTATTGCTGAGTGAATCAATCTTATCAAATTGATCTGATTCAATAATATTATTGAGTAACATGAAGTTTGTTATGACTTCATTGTAAACACTTAGCTTTGATTCTATTATTTCAATATTTTTGTTTTTTTCTCTATGAAACAATATCAGTATAGTTAAAAGGCTAAAGATCAAAAATAAAAATGTGAATGTTTTTAGTAATTTTTTACTGTAAGTGGTATTTTTGCGATATTCGTCTTTCATAGTATTTTTCAGTTTAGCTTGGGTCAAATGTATATCCTAGACCGGAACGAGTTTTAATGCTTACACCTTGATCACCTAATTTTTTTCTGAGCCTCCTGATCATTACATCAACAGCTCTATCAGTAACACTTCCATCATCATCCCAAACGATATCAAGCAATTGATTCCTTGAGAATAATTGTTTTTTATTCTGGATTAATGTTTCAAGTAAAAGATATTCTTTTTTTGTCAATGTAACATCAAATCCATTCACTATAGCGATTTTACGAGATTCATCTAATATAATTTTTTCGTTAGTTATAGAAGTCTTGGCATAAGATCTCTTTAAAACAGCCTTAACTCTAGCTATAAATTCTTTCACTGAAAATGGTTTTGTAATATAATCGTCAGCACCCACTTCAAACCCATCAAGTTTATTTTCTTCAGTGTTCTTAGCTGTTAGAAAAATTATCGGTGTATTTTGGATATTATTATTTGATTTAATTATTTTCGCAAGTTCTATACCGGTCATGTTTTCAAGCATAATATCAAATATGAACAGATCGTAAGTTTCCAGAGACATCTTCAATGCATCTTCAGCACTTATTGCAGTATCAATAGAATAACCTTGAGTCTCTAAATTGATCTTTATTATCTCAGAGATATCAATTTCATCTTCGACAAGCAGTATTTTTAGAGCATTATCCATTAGTAAGAGTTTAATTTAAGTTGAAATTACATTATAAATATATGTGAGGGTAATCTATTCTGCAAATCTTAATGTTTCTGTAAGCCTGATCTAATGAAAATGTAACAACTTTGTAACATCTGTGTCAAACTATTGTAACAATTGAGTAGTAAATTGCTTCCGAATAAAAAAGTGGAGTAACAATGACAATAAATAAAGACCTAAGATCAACAATAATTAAATTTGTGATGATGATATTTCTATTATGGGTATTCTTATTAAGTATAAAACTATTTGGTGGAGCATTTAAACAGTATTTTAAAGCAGATGCTAAGAATTTAATTGAGAATGCAACGAATAATCCAATGATATCTCTATTGATAGGTATTTTAGCAACGGCTATCATCCAAAGTTCATCATCAACGACTTCTATCATAATTGCTTTTGTTGGAGCCGGAACACTATCGTTCGGCAATGCCATTCCAATGATAATGGGTGCAAATATTGGAACTTCAGTAACAAATACAATTGTATCATTTGCAAATGTAAAAAATCCGGTGGAATTTAGAAGGTCATTTGCTTCAGCCACTGTACATGATATCTTTAACATATTGGCAGTAGCTTTATTTTTACCATTAGAATTAATGACAAGTTTTATCAGTAAGTCAGCAGTATTTATTACAGAGCTTCTTGTAGGTACAAAAGGTGTAAAGTTTGATTCACCAATAAATCATATAGTTAAACCTGCAGCAGCAAAAATTGAAATGATTATTGCTTCAATCATGAATAACCCAATTATTGAAACTGTTAAAGACGGAAAGGTGAAGGTTCATGTAGAATACACGGGAGTATTATTAACTGTTGTTACGGTTTTTGCGCTTGCTTTATTATTTGTTTCATTAAAATATATGTCTGAAATAATGAAATCAATACTATTGGGAAAATTTGAGAGAATATTGCATAAGTATGTTTTCAATAATATGATAACTTCATTTATTTTTGGAGTGTTGTTTACTGTGTCTGTACAATCCTCTTCAATAACTACATCACTGATCGTTCCATTGGTAGGAGCTGGAATATTAAATTTAAATCAAATATTCCCATACACAGTAGGTGCAAATATTGGTACTACGATAACTGGAATTTTAGCTTCTTTAGTAAGTGGAAACCCATTTGGAATATCAATTGCGTTAGTTCATACACTTTTTAATATATTTGGAGCAATGGTATTCATTCCATTGAAATTTATTCCAATAAAGCTTAGTGAATTATTATCAAATAAAGCTACAGAAAATAAATTATGGGCAGTAGGGTATGTTTCGATTGTATTTTTTGTTGTGCCGATAAGCCTAATAGTTATATCAAATTAATACTTAAGAAAGGAGAAAATATGTTTAAGGAATTTTTTAAAAATTGGACTACGACGGATTTACTTACTCAAGCGGTAAATGATTCTCACGAAATGTTTAAGATGGCATTAGAGATGTTTGAATTGACAAAAAGCAAATGTTGTATAAAAATAGAAAACGATAATATAGAGCTTGGAGAAGATATTAAGAAAAAAGATTATTTGCTAAATCATTATGATAAATCGATCAGGAAGAAAATCTATGAGCATATTATTCTAAGTGAAAAAGAAAATCAGGAGCTTTATACATCGTTTATACTTTTTTCTATTGTTGGAGATATTGAAAGATTAGGTGATTACACTAAAAATATGTTTGAAGTTATAACATCTGCTGATCTTAGTGATGAAAAATTAAATGTTGACCTTAAGCGTATGTTTGAAAATATGGGTGGACTTTTTACAAAGACGATCAAAGCATATAAAGCTTCAGAAGTTACTGTTGCGAAAGAGATAAATGATGAATATTTCAAATTTAAAACAGAACTTGATGAGATCATTGAAAAATTAATCATTAAAAATGATCATACTAGTCCTGCAGCTTATGCATTGTTCTTTAGATTTCTAAAAAGGATTGGTGCTCATTTGATGCATATTTCAACATCCATATCTAATCCGATTGATCAGATAGGTTATTATGTTGATTAGTAATTGAAGCGTAATAATTTATTTGTTTTGTTATGATAAGAGGCGAATTCCTCTTATTTTTTCCTTGACACTAAAGCAGTTTCTAGCTATATTCATTCTTCTTATATTCAAGCATGAAATAAGGTTAATGTTATTAAGTTTATAAACAAATTTGGAGATACTTAATTATGATCAGGACGATTAGAGAAAAATTATCATTCGTGATGTGGATCGTAGTTGCTGCATTTATTGTAACTATCATTTTTAGTTGGGGAATGGGTGGAATTAAAATGTCGAACCCCCGTCAAAACGGAACTGTTGCAAAAATAAATGGTGAAGGTATAAGTTATGATGAGCTTAAGAACATAGAGCAGAGTCTTATTAAAAAAGATAATAATGAAGACCTGTCAGGTGTGAAAATTGCTGAGCTTAAACAAAAAGCATGGGATCAATTTGTTCAGATGGTTGCTCTAAGACAAGAAATGGCAAAAAATGATATTACTGTTTCAAATGAACAAATATATTTTGAGATTAGAAACAATCCACTAAATGAGCTAAGATCGGATCCTCAATTCCAAACTGATGGAGTGTTCGACATAAAAAAATGGCATGAAGTAATTGATAATCCTAAACCGGAATTAGAACAGTTTTATGCTCAGCTTCAGAATGTTTACGCAAATAGAATTCCTGGAATGTTACTTGAAAGTAGAGTTGCTAACGGAACATTTATTTCTGACTACGAATTAATCACTAAATATAAGCAAGAAAAACTTACTGCTAAAGTAAAGTTCTTAAAAGCTGATATTGCTGATTATATGCCTGCTGACTCTATGATTACGGACAAGGAAATTGAAGACTATTATAATGCAAATGCTAAAGAATTTCCAAATAGAAAAGAGCAAAGAGTTTTTGATTATGTTTTATTCAGCACAGAGATGACCAAAGCTGACTCTAGTCAAACTCTTGATGATATTAATTATGCGTTAAAGCAAATTAATACAGGAATAGCATTTGAAAATGTTGCAAAGAATTATTCTGAAGATGGTAGTGCCGAAAAAGGTGGAGATCTTGGATTCTTTGGTAAAGGTCAAATGGTACCTGAATTTGAAGAAGCAGCTTTCAATGCTGAAGTTGGTGAAATCGTCGGACCTGTTAAAACTCAATATGGATATCATATCATAAAAGTTGTAGCAAAGAAAAAAGATAAAAAAGGCAATGTTTCTGAAGTTAAAGCCAATCATGTTTTGATAAAATTTAAAGTTTATCAAGAAACATTTGATGTAGCATCTGATAGAGCTAATAATTTTAAAGAAGCTTATAAAGTTGATGGAAAGAATATTAATGCTTTCAAGGAAGCTGCAGATCAAATGAACAAGAAAATCTTAGAATCACCATTAACTTATGAAACAGACAGGACTAATGAGCTGGGAAAAATTCCAGGACTTGGAAAATTCTTATTTAATAATGAGATCGGTGAAGTAAGTAATTTATTGACCTGTGATAAAGGTTATGTTTATTTAGAAATAAAAGAAATAAAACCTGAAAGTAAAAAGACTTTGGATGAAGTAAGAAAAAGTATAATTTATAAAATCAGAAGAGAGAGAGGATTAGAATTAGCCTATGAGCAATTAAAATCTAAAGCTCCTTCAGTTAAAGATACTACAGAAATGAATGAACTTGCTGCAGTTGAAGATAATAAATTGACAACTGGATTAACTAATAATTTTGCAATGAATACTTTTATCGATGCAATTGGTAGTACTGATAGAGTATTTTATGAAACAGCTATGATGCTTGAATCTGGTCAAATCAGCGAACCGTTTAAAGGCGATAGAAGCGCGTTTGTTATATGTCTGCTGTCTAAGGATGCTTTCAACGAGAAAGATTACAATGAGGGTCTAGAAGCTTATAGAGAAAAAGAACTTAGTATGCTTCGTAGACAGATTATCACTGAATGGTTGCAAGGTGTTGTAGAGAAAGCTGATGTTGTTGATTACAGAGATCTTTACGGAAGATAATAAAAAAGGTTAGATTTATATGAGAAGAAAGTTATATTTTACTAAAAAGAATTATTTTATATTCCTTGCAGGAGTTATAAGTTTGGTCTTGGGTTATTTCTTAATGTCTGTTGGACCTCATGATTCTTTTTGGTCATTAACTCTATCTCCGATACTAGTGATGTTTGGATTAATTGTGTTATTTCCCGCAGGTATAATGCTTAACTTCAAAAAAAAGACTGAAGATGATAAAAAAGACTTGACAAGAAAAAAATAATACAGTATATTTGCGCAGTCATTTGGGAGCTTAGCTCAGTTGGTTTAGAGCTCCTGCCTTACAAGCAGGAGGTCACTAGTTCGAATCTAGT
>JAQIDB010000147.1 GCA_027858225.1 Candidatus Delongbacteria bacterium | reverse complement strand
AATTTTAAAGAAGCTGTAGATTTGGGTTTAGGGGTGGCAACGGGAGGAGTTCTCATTGGACTTCTTTCTGGCATTCTTATTTTTAAAATAGTTTCACGAAAGGATAAACAACAAACTCAGAACAGAAAAAGTAACAATATTGATAACTATGCTGATCACAATGAAACGGACAAAAAGAAAAATGACCTGAAATTTAAAAAAAATATGGTATCCAAATTTTCAATTCAATTTGGCTTTATTGGCATAGTTATTTTTACAGGATGGGCGATGCTGGAAAGTTTGACCTATCTGGAATCGTACTTTTTCTCTGACTCTAAAGTTAGTCTTATGGCTTACATCCCTTTGTTTCCCATGGTTTTGATTTCTTCCATAGTATTAAATGGAATATTTCAGAAAACAAGTCTCCATAAGTTTTTAGATCGAAAAGCCATTGAACAAATTGGGACAATGTCCCTTGACTTTTTGATCGTATGCGCCGTGGCTACTTTGAATTTGAAGGTTTTAATGGATTACAAACTTGCTGTAGGTACTCTCTTGTTATCCGGTTTAGTCTGGAATGTTGGGATATTGCTTCTCTTCGCCCGTTTTATCTATCCTAAGCCTTGGTACGTTTTTGCGCTTCCCGATTTATGGTGGTGCAACGGCAACCACTGCAAGTGGTCTATTGTTAGCTGATATAGCAGACCCTGAAAGGCTTACATCTTCAAAAAAGGCTTACATGTTTAAACAACCTTTTTATGAACCATTCATGGGAGGAGGTTTGGTAACTGCAATGTCCATTCCAGTAATTAAATTTTGGGGTATTTGGTCTTATTTATTCATAACTGCAGGAGCTCTTTTGATTGTTGTTGTCTTTGGATTTTTGTTATGGAGAAAACAACAGAATTCTTAATAAATTAAATGAACTTAAAGCTAGAGAGTTACCATTAGAACATAAATTATTTAATTCTGATAAAACTGGAGAGATAATAGAAAATAAATATTCTGCTCTTTACATTTCGAAAAAAAATTTAAAAGGACAAGCAATGAAGAAAATTAAAGATCAAATATTAAATTCTGAAAATGAAATTTCAGGCATTTCTCTATCAAATGGGTTTGCCAAGGGAAAGGCATTTATCTATAAGGATATTTTGCATAAGAAATTTAGCATAGTAGATCTTGAAGAGAATGAAGTAGATGATGAATACTTAAAGCTAAAAACTGCAATAAGTGAGGTGATCGAAGATTTAAAAGAGTCAAAAAAAAGAACAGAAAAACACACCAACTCTGAAATAGGGCAAATATTTGAAGCACAAGAAATGATGCTTCAAGACAGCTCTTTAAACAAAGAATTAAAAAATGAAATCTACAAAGAATTAAACAGTTCAAAACAAGCTGTGAAAAATGTTTTTAAAAGGTGGATAAAAAAATTCAAAAAAAGTAAGAATAAGCTAATAAAAGAAAAAGCTGATGATCTCGAAGATCTAAGCAAAATCTTACTAAGAAACCTAGTTGGTGTAAAATCTCATATACTAGAAAGTGCTCCAGCAAATAGTATCATTGTTGCTAAAAAGTTATTGCCTTCAGATACTATTTTTTTAAATAGAAAATCAGTAGCAGGAGTAATTGTAGAAAGTGGAGGAACTTCTTCTCATACAGCTCTTCTCACTAGAGAACTAGGCATTCCAGCAGTAACAGGAGTAAAGAATGCTTTAGAACTTATCAACAGAGATGATCTTTTATTAGTTTTTGGTAATGAAGGCAAAGTAATCTTAAATCCAACTGAAAAACAAAATGGTTTATATGAAAAAATATTAATTAAGCATAATAACAATTTAAGAGAACTTATAAAATTAGCAACAGAAAAAGCTGTAACAATTGATAATCACCCAATCAATGTCATGGCTAACATTGCTGATAAAAACGATTCTTATGCTGCAATAAAACATGGCGCAGATGGAATTGGTTTATATAGAATTGAAGGCTTATATCTTACCAAAAGAATGCTACCAAAAGAAGAAGAACTTTATAATGAAATTAAAGGAGTTCTTTCTTCATTAAATGATCACAAAATAAGCATCAGACTATTGGATATAGGTGGTGATAAAAATTTATCTTACTTAGATTTACCGGAAGAAACATCTCCTTTTTTAGGAAGAAGAGGAATTAGATTACTATTTGCATTTCCAGAACTATTAGAACTTCAAATAAGAGTAATTTTAAGAATTGCTAAACTACGCAATATTAGTATACTTGTACCTATGATAACTTTGCCAGAAGATATGAAAAAGGTACAAATGATTATCAGAAAAATAGCCAATGAAATGGAAATTAGCTCTCTTCCTTTAATTGGTGCAATGATTGAAACACCTGCATCAGCTTTATGTGTTGATGATATTTCTGAGTATTGTGATTTCTTCAGTATTGGTACAAATGACTTAACTCAGTATACAATGGCAGCAGGTAGAGAAAGTGAATATGCATCTGAATACTTCATTGATAACCACAAAGCAATAATGAAACTAATTAAGTTAGTTGTTGAAAATAAAAAAAAGCTTCCGGTAGCAATTTGTGGAGAATTAGCTGGAAAAATTGAATACCTATCAGAGTTACTTAAGATAGGCATTCGTAATATAAGTGTTCCACCAGGATTAATACCTGAAATAAAAGCTAAAATTCGAACTCTTAAAATCACTAATTAAATAGTGATACAACCTGTAATTTAAACAGAGAATTCTCAACATACAAATAGAAACCAGCTTGGTTGCAAATTTCAGTATTTCATAAGTAAATCAGTATATACAAAATACGAATGGGCAAGATAAAGCTTGCTATTTTAATAAAAAACAAGTATATTGTCAAGTGACAGTGTCCTACAATATAGTCTTAAGAATTAGGCGTACATATTGAGTAGAGAAGTGGAATTGACTACACCTGCCATGATCAAGGTTGCTCGTAAATATTTTAAGAGAAGGCTAATTTAACGCGGTCAATAGTTTAACAATAAATATTAAAGGAGATTGTATGTTTGAAAAGAAAGTTTTTGTCAATAGACGCAATGAGCTAAAAAGAACACTGAAAACAGGTACTATTCTAATTCTAGGTAATGACAATTCTCCTATAGACTGTTTGGCTCACAGTTATAAATTTAGGCAGGATAGTATTTTCTCTTATTACACAGGAATTAATAAAACACCCTCTGTTTCATTATTAATTGATATTGATAATAATACAGAAACACTGTTTGCCGATGACTATTCTCCTGAAGAGCAAATGTGGACAGGTCCTCTTCCTCCTTTTTCTGAAAAAGCAGAAAGAGCTGGTCTTAATGATTTAAGAAGTATTGCTGAGCTAAAGTCTGCAATTGATAAAATAATCCACTCCAAAAGAGAAATCCATTATGCTCCAACATGTAAAGGTGAAATCAAAATAAAGTTAAGTAGCTTACTTGAAAAGCCTGTAGGCAGTATTAACAATGAGGCGTCTCAGAAATTGATAGTTGCACTCATAGCACAAAGAGAATTTAAATCAATTGAAGAGATTAAATCAATAGAAACTGCTCTTGATATTTCACATGAATTCTACAATACTCTTTTTAGCACGGTAAAACCAGGTTTAACCGAAAATGAATTACTTGGAGTCTTAGCTTCAATATTGGCAGCGCACGATAGTGCACCTTCTTTCCCGTGTATCTTAACCAAAGATGGGCATATCCTGCATAATTTAAAAAGTGATAATACTATTAAAAAAGATGATTTGTTATTGGTAGATTCAGGTTCATTATCAAAAGAAGGATATTGTTCAGACATTACAAGAACATTACCTGTTTCTGGGAGATTTACCGAAAAGCAAAAAGCAGTATATAATGTTGTTTTAAATGCTCAACTTAAGTCTATTGAATGTATGAAGCCCGGAGCTTTATTCAGAGATGTTCATCTTGAAGCATGTAGAGTTATTGCTGAGGGGCTAAAGGATCTTGGAATAATGAAAGGTTGTGTTAAAACGGCTGTAGAAAAAGGAGCTCATGCTCTTTTTATGCCTCATGGACTTGGCCATATGATGGGAATGGATGTTCATGACATGGAGGTTTTAGGAGAAGATAATGTTGGATATGATTCTGAAATAAAAAGAAGTGAGCAATTTGGGTTATCTGCCTTAAGATTAGGAAAAAGATTATAAAAAGGTCATGTTGTTACAGCTGAACCAGGAATTTATTTTATTCCAGAATTGATAAAAAAATGGAAATCAGATAATAAACTCACTGAATTCATTAATTATGATAAACTTGAAGAATACTTAGATTTTGGTGGAATAAGAATCGAAGATGATGTTCTAATTACTGCTGAAGGATATAAAGTTCTCGGCAATTCAATACCTAAAACAGTTGAAGAAGTTGAAAAGTTAATGAATAAATAAGGAGTAAAAGATGAATGATAATGCCGTTGTCAATGAGACAAAACAACCGAAAGGTTTAAAAGTATTGAGTCTATCAATCTTTTTTGAAAGATACGGATTCTACCTAATTCAGGGTTTATTAGTATTGTATCTGGTCAAATATTTTCGTACAGATGAGAAAATAGCCTATAATAT
>JAQIDB010000125.1 GCA_027858225.1 Candidatus Delongbacteria bacterium | reverse complement strand
GCAGAAACTTCCGGTGGTATTGAGCCTAATTTTGCATTAGTATACGTGAAGCAAGTTATGGATGATAATAAATTTCTTTATGTAAACCCAATTTTAAAAGAAGCATTAGTTGACAGAGGGATTTATTCTGAAGAACTTATGGAAAAGATATCAGAGGTTGGAAGATTAGAGAATATTGATGAGATTCCTCAAGACTTAAAAAATATATTTGTAACTTCACAGGAAATTTCACCTTACTACCATGTTGCGATGCAGTCTGGTTTCCAAGAATATGTTGATAGTTCAATAAGTAAGACAGTTAATTTTGATAATACAGCAACAAAAGATGATATTAGAGATGCATATTTACAAGCATATGATTCAGCATGTAAAGGTATAACAGTTTATAGAGATGGATGTCGTCCGTATCAAGTTCTAAATACAGGTTCCAAAACAAACGAAGATAGAAAAGCCGAGGAAGAGGAAGCAGGACATAAGCCAATTGGAAGACCGGATGTTATGGAAGGTAAAACTTACAAAGTTAATACTGGTGAAGGAGTTATGTATGTTACAGTTAATACCAATGAAGGTAGGCCATTTGAAGTATTTGCATCGATAGGTAAAGCCGGTGGAAATGCAGCCGCTATGAGTGAAGCGATCAGTCGTATGGTATCATTATCATTAAGATCTGGTGTTGATATTAATGTTATCGAGAAGCAGCTTATTGGTATAAGTGGACCAGCACCTGTTTGGCATAATGGAGAGCAAATTCTTTCAATGCCCGATGCAATTGGTAAGATATTGAAGAGATACTATGGTGAAAAAGCTGAAACTCCAAAGGGTGATAATCCGAAGAATCCTTTAGTGAAAGGTGGAGCTATATGTCCTAAGTGTAATGGTGGTTTGATCATGCAGGAAGGGTGTATGACCTGCTTAAGTTGCGGTTACTCAAAGTGTTCTTAAACTTTGAACTTCTTCGTTTTACACCTTTATTGATATTCGATTTATAAAAATTATAAAGGGATAAATTACGGTTTATCCCTTTTTTCTTTCCTTGATTTATCTTTAGATTAGAATTATATATAAACAAAAGAAAAATTATTAAAAACAGGGGTCAGTATGTTTAAAAAATTCAGTAGTTTAATGTTAATCTTAGTATTTGCTTTAACTTTGTCAATTTCAAGCTGTGGTAAAACAAGTGATGTAGATATTATGCTTAGCCAGTATGAAAAAATGATGACGAAGTATTTGCCAATGATGAAGAAGGCATCAAAAGGTGAAACTGAAGGTCTTGATGATGAAATGGCAAAAATGACTAAAGAGATGGAAGAGTGGAGCAAGAAGTGGGAGCCTAAAATGAAAGATCTTAGTAAAGAAGAAATGGCTAAAGTTCAGAAAAAAATGATGGAAATTGCACAAAAACTGAACCCAAATAAATAGATTAGATATGATGTTTTGGAATCTTCAAAATTGAAAATATTACATCTTTTAAGCCAAAGGCCAGATTCAACAGGTAGTGGATATTACATCCAGGCTATGCTTAAAGAATCAGAAGAAAATCAACACGATAATTTTCTTTTAGCAGGTTTGCACTCAAAAGAAATCCCTGATATTGACGTTATTCCAAAAGACAGAAGGGAATTTATTCATTTTAACGGGCATGATATATCTTATCAAATAGTTGGTATGAGTGATGTTATGCCCTATGAGAGTAAAAAGTTCTGTGATCTTTCATATGAAGAAATCGAAGAATACGAAGCTGCTTTTAAAGCTAAGATCAAAAAAATTATTTTAGAATATAAACCTGATATTATCCATAGTCATCATTTATGGATATTGACTTCATTAGTAAAAAGAAATTTTCCTAAAATACCTGTAGTTGCATCATGTCACGGTTCTGATATTAGACAATTTAGAAAGTGCGATCATCTGAGAGAAAGGGTTTTAAGTGGTTGTAAAGATTTAAAAGGTGTAATGGCCTTAAGTGAATCTCAAAAGAAAGAAATAATAGAATTATACGGATTTTCAGATGGTGTTGTACATGTAGTCGGAGCAGGATTCAATGATGAACTCTTTACTTTCTCAGAGAAGCCAAACCCAGATCCTGTTCAGGTAATTTATGCAGGCAAATTAAGTAATTCTAAAGGTGTTCCTTGGATGCTAAAAGCATTTTTAGAAATCAAAGATTTCAATTGGAAACTTAATCTTGTCGGAAGTGGTAGTGGAAAAGAGAAAGAAGAATGTCTCAAACTTGCAAAAGAGTTAGGAAATAAAGTTGTAATTCACGGAGCAGTTCATCAGAGTGATCTCGCTACTATTATGAAAAGATCGCATATTCTTATTCTTCCATCACTTTACGAAGGCTTACCTTTGGTAGTACTCGAAGCGTTGGCAAGTGGCTGTAGAGTAATTGCCACAGATCTTCCAGGTATAAGAGAAATTTCAAAGCACATTAGCAAGCAGAATTTAAGAATGCTCAAAACTCCGAGATTGCACTCAGTTGATACTCCTTATCAAGAAGATGAGGATTGTTTTATCGCTGATTTGAAGGAAGTTATCGAAGAAACTATTTCTGAGGTAGCGGAAGCTCCAATTGTTAAAGAGGAAGGGATCAATCTTTTTACCTGGAGTAGTGTGTTCAAGAAGGTCGAAAAAGTTTATAAAAACTGCTTAAAACTTTGAATTTCTGCGTCAGAATGATTTATCTTCAAAGTCACTTATTTTTGATAAGCTCCTTCTTAATAATCTCATTCTTCCTTGAACTTCTTCGTTTAACCAATTTTTTAACAATTTTTCATTAAAAATCAGAAAAATATAATTAAATATTGATTATTTATTATCTTTAAAATATATCACTCGTCATAAAATTCCACATAAAACATGCGTAACTTAACATTGTAAAGATGTATTGATAATGCTATACTTGCGAGGTGAGTTATGAAGTACTTAATACCAATTATAATAATTTTATTTATAGCTGTTCTAGCTATAAACGGTAACAAGGAGTTAAAAATGACGGATATAAAACTAAATAATCTTACACCTGAAGAAGAAAGAGTTATTTTAGATAAAGGTACTGAAATGGCATATAGTGGTGAATATGATAAATTTTATGATAAAGGTATTTATACCTGCGCTCAATGTAATGCACCTTTGTATAAATCTGAGGATAAATTTAATTCAGGATGTGGATGGCCCAGTTTTGATGATGAAATAACAGGTGCTGTGAAAAGAACCGTGGATACTGACGGAAGAAGAACAGAGATAACCTGTACGAATTGTGGAGGGCATCTGGGGCATGTATTTGAAGGTGAAAATTTAACTGATAAAGATACCAGGCATTGTGTGAATTCAATATCAATGGATTTTATTCCGGGAGATAATATTAAAAGAGCATATTTTGCAGGTGGATGTTTCTGGGGTGTTGAATATTACATGGAGAAAATTGACGGAGTAATAGGTGTGGTCTCAGGTTATATGGGCGGAGATGTTGACGATCCGACTTATCGCGATGTAACTTCTGGAACTTCCGGTCATTATGAAAGTGTTGAGGTTACTTATGATGATAGAAAAACTAATTTTGAAGTATTAGCTAAGGAATTTTTTGAGATCCATGATCCTACTCAGGCAAATGGTCAAGGACCTGATATCGGAGAACAATATAAATCAGTCGTATTTTACTCTAATGAAAAAGAGAAAATCGTCACTGAAAAGTTAATAAATATTCTCAAATCTAATGGTTATAAGGTAGTTACAATAATTAAGCAAGTTGTTGAGTTCTACGATGCTGAAGATTACCATCAGAATTATTACGAAAATAAGGGGAGTCTTCCTTACTGCCACTCTAAAGAGAAACGATTTTAAGATATTTCGATAAAAACTAAATTGAAATTTTAATTTTAAATTTAGTCATTAGTGCCTAAAATCACAATAATTTGTTTTTTTTATGTTGACAAAACAGTCTAGTTTTGTAATATTGTATGTTCATTATATAACATTAATATAAAAGAAGAAGAAATAATATGAGGAAAAAATCAATGCGATATACAGGTATAATTTTGCTATCAATGGCTTTGTTGTTGCAGCTCTCTTGCAAAAGTGCTGATACTATTGAGGATAACAGTTTACGAGTAGAAGAAAGTAAAGCCACGGAATCGACTCCTGTTATTGAAAAAACTTCTAAGGATGTAGTTACAGAAATAGTAATTGTCGAAGAAAAGATAGAAGAAGTTAAAAAAGTAGAAATTCCTGCAGATGAAATAAGCAAAGCTGTTAGTGAAGAATTTGCAGATGCTGTGACACCGGTCACAGAAGATAATCCTAAAGCTTCATATACTGATGAAAAAGGTGTAGTTTCTTACGTAGAGGGAAAAGTAAAAAAGAAAGCAGTTGAGGAAATTGATTGGAAAGATAATGTTTCTGAGAAAGCAAAAGTGAAATCAAGAGAATCATATAGAACAATGAAAAAATCAAGAGCTGAATTAGAACTTTTAGGAATGGATATTCTTAGATTAGCTCCTAAAACAACAATAGATTTAGTGGCATTATATGAAGAAGCAAAAGATGGAAAGCAGAAGACTGACATTAAACTTACAGAGGGTGATCTGTGGGCTCAAGTAAATTCGGCTGGTGATGATAGTGAATTTATGATGGACACTGATATTGCCGCTGCTGCAATTACAGGTACAAACTTCAGAATGTCTAAAACTGGCGATGTTACTGAAATGAAAGTTTATCATGGAGAAGTTAAAATATCTAATTCAAAGAAGAATATGAATTCATTGGCTCCAAAATCTGTTAGTGAATTTAAAGCCCCAAAGCAATCATTTGGACCAAAAGAAGTTTCAGGACCAAAAGAAGTAACACTTAAAGAGTGGGTTTATGTAGTGAAGAATATGCAATCAATTAAATTTGATAGAACAGGAAAAGTAATTTCAGCTGGAGATTTTTCAGCAAAAGATGCTGAAGAGACTACTGATTGGGTAAAATGGAATAAGACCCGTGATAGAAAAAGAGGTTTAAAATAACAATATTTAATATAACGAAACGTAGGAGAAATTTATGAAGAAGTTAACTCTCATTACAATGTTGATAATGATTCTTTCGCTTTTTGCACAAGGTGATATCGACTGGGAAAGAAGAGTAGTAACAGCAAGTGGTATTGGAGCACCAAATCCGAATATGCCTAATATGGCAGCAAAAAGAGCAGGTGCAATAAACGCTGCAAAAATGTATGCAGTGAGAGATCTTGTTGCTACAATCAAAGGAATGTATCTTTCCAGTGAAAGTAATGTTGAAAATTACATGACGACTTCAGATGTTGTAAAAACTCAAGTAGAAGGTATTGCAAAAGCTTATCGAATGGTTGGAAAACCTAAGTATTTTGAAGATGGATCAGTTGAAGTTACTGTTGAAATGAGTATTGATGGTGATCTTAGTGCACTTATCATGAAAGAACAACCATTTGACGCAAATGCTCCTGTTGTGGGCGACGCAGATTATAACCTTTCCGATGGTGTAGCTGGTTCTCCGGATGTTTACACTGGCTTGATAATTGATTGTTCAGACGTTCAACTAAGACCTGCACTGTCTCCAAATATATTTAGTAAATCAGGTGATGAGATCTATGGAAGTGCACATGTATCTAGAGAATTTGCCGTTCAGCAGGGAATGCTTGGGTATCTTAAGGATATAGAAAAAGCAAAAGCTACCTCAAGAGTTCAGAATAATCCTTATATTATAAAAGCTATTGGTGTTCAGGGAACAAATAAAGCTGATATTGTTATAAGCGATGAAGATGCAGCCAAAGTAAAAGAATTATCTGCAAATTTGAATTTTTTACGTGAATGTAGAGTTATTGCGATCATAAAATAAAAAGGTTAAAAGAATGAAAAAATTTATATTATTAGTGATTTCAGCATCATTTCTAGTAACAGTTGGTTGTTCAACGGCCACTGTTAAAGAAGAAAAGATTAAAGAAGAACCGGTTGTAGAAACTAAGATTGAACCAGTCCTTGAAAAAGTTGTTACTCCACTTGTAGCAAATGTTGTGGTTGTACAAAAACCTGTAGAACCTTTAATTGTGAATGGGGTCGATTGGGCTAACAGAACCATTACAGCAACAGGAATAGGTGCACCAAATCCAGATGCTCCAAATATGGCTGTTAAAAGAGCAGGTGCAATAAATGCTGCGAAAATGTATGCGATAAGAGATATGTTAGCTACTGTTAAAGGCATGTATCTTTCAAGTGAGAGCACTGTAGAGAATTACATGACTACATCTGATGTTGTAAAAAC
>JAQIDB010000060.1 GCA_027858225.1 Candidatus Delongbacteria bacterium | reverse complement strand
TCTTGGTATAGGTAAAGCATATGACTATTCTTATGGTCTTCACAAAAGGTGGTTTTTAGATGATAGAATATATTTTCTAAATTTAGAAGATAATACACTTAAAGTATACGAATATTAAATAACTTCCTATTTTAAAATATTAAAGACTTATCGAATTTCTCAATCCAAGTCAAGAACAACAATAATTTTAATACGCACCCTAATTACTAAAGATTAACAGCTTTGCGCCCCTCTTACATATGTTTTTCGATCGGTACTTGAACAAAGTGAGAGTCCCATTGAGAAAAATATACCGTCTGCCATTCGTAAGAGGCAAACCGATACTGTTATAAATTAGCACACTATTTGGAGATTTAATGGCAGACTAGACTTTTGATTACTTTTGGTCATGCAAAAGTAATGAGAAAAAAACCATATTTCATTTTCCTCTTGATTCAAATCCAATTTAGCTATATATTTTACTAAGAACACCTTCATACTATAAAACAACAGAGGACAATATCATGAAAAAGATACTTTTACTATTAGTTGTAATTCTATCAGTAAACCTATTCTCATTTGAATTGATGAAATTCATAATAGTCGAATCTCCCAAAGATGACATCTCCGAAATGAAAAAACTTACAAAACCGAAATTCATGACCGGTGAAACAATGTACATGGTCTTCGATCTTGGTAATTGCAATATGAAAAACAACACAGCTTCTATCACATACAGCTATGAACTTAAAGCAAGCATGAAATCTGTTTACAAATCAAGACCTGAAATAATCAACCCCGGAATGCAGAGTTTCTGGTACCTGATAGAGCATCAACTAAATACCGGACCTGGAATGTATCAGGCGATCCTTACTGTAAAAGATAACAATTCAGGTGAAGAAACTAAGAGAACAGTTGTCTTCAGATTGAAGAAAGGAAAATCAACAGGATTTGTTAAGAAAAAAGCAGCACCGGTCGTTCAAGTGAAAGAAGAACTGGCAATAACAGAACCAGCGATTAACACTCCATCAACAGGAAATGTAGATCTTAGTGTATCTTCAGGATCATTTATCAGTGAAAACGGTCTGCTATCACTTGATAAAAATGTATATTTCCCGAATGAAGAAATAAAAGTAACTTTTAAAGTAATGAATCACTTTGCTACAAGTGCATGGGTCGGAGTATTACCGGTTGATTGTCCGCACGGATCTGAAAAAGTGAATGACGAAAATGACATAAGTTACAAACGCCTTAAGTACAAAAAATACGAAAAAGGTGGAACGATGATTTTAAAAGCTCCTAAGAAATTAGGAAACTACGATATTAGACTTAACGATACCGATAGTGACGGTAAAGAGATGGCTTATGTTCCGTTTACAGTTACTACACGTTCTGATAAAATATCACTCTCAACTAGCAAAAAAACATACTTCCCAAATGAAGAAATAAAGATCGATTTTAAAGTTCATCCTGCATTTGCAGCAAGCGCATGGATAGGAATAGTTCCGAATGATTGTCCGCATGGATCTGAAAAAGTGAATGATGAAAATGACATTAGCTACAAACGCCTTAAATATAAGAAATACAATGGTGGAGGTTCTATGACTTTAAAAGCTCCTAAAAATAGTGGAACTTATGATGTAAGAATGCATAACACAGATTCAGATGGTTATGAAGTCGCAAGTGTAACAATAACAGTGAAGTAAATCGATTATCTCTTTTGACTTACCCAGAAAAATCGTATTCGTAGGGGAAGGCTACCACGCCTTCCCACTTCCGGATTATTTATATTGGAATACCATAAGCGGGCGACCGTAGGAGGTCGCCCCTACGGATAAGTTTTTTAATACTCGTAACTTGATCCACCAATAAACTCTCTCAGCAACGAAGTCTGAGGAATCTGTTCTTTAGAAATTGGCAAGAAGAACGACAAAAACTTCAACAACCTCATAGCTTCAGCATATTCCTTAACATTCTCAGGGATCTGTTTGATCAAAGGTTCAGCTAAACTTTTAAGAACACAGAATTCGTATAACAAAGAAGAATTGAACATAATATCAGCTTCTTCCTGATAAGGAAAAATATTCTTCTCCTCCCCTGCTCTTACACTTGGCCATCTTTTCAGTGTCTGTAGAGCCGAATGATTCCTGTAATTGTGATCTCTGATCATCCTTCGAAGTAATCTATTGTCAGTAGTATTGATCCTGTTATGTCTGTCTATAGATACCTGGGTCAAAGCTGAAACATATATCTTATACTTATTTTTATTTTCTACTGATGGAGTAAGATCCGGGTTTAAACCATGTATACCTTCAATAATGATAATACTGTTATCACTCAACTGAAGCTCATCACCATTAGACAGACGCTTACCATGATGAAAATCAAATCTTGGAATAGTTACCTTTTTACCTTTAATCAATTCAACTAGATGCTTATTGAATAATTTCACATCAAGTGCATCCAGTGATTCAAAGTCGAATTCACCATTTTCATCGATCGGAGTTTTATCTCTGTTCACAAAATAATTATCTAAAGAGATCACAACAGGTTTCAAACCGGAGACCTGAAGTTGGATACTTAATCGTTTTGAAAAAGTTGTCTTTCCTGATGCTGAAGGTCCTGATATCAGTACAACTTTAATTTTTGATCTTGAACGAACTATTTTATCAGCTATTTTACCTATCTTCTTAGAATGTAAAGCTTCATCAATTTTAATCAATGTACCTTCATCTTCTTTTTCAATATACTGGTTTAATTTCCCAACATTTTCGATATTCAGAAGCTGCAACCATGATTTGTGCTCTTTGAAAATTTCAAACAACTGTCTCTGATTAACTTTTTTCTCAGTTTTTGATGGATCACTTATCGAAGGAACTTGTAATAACATTCCATCATAATAATTTACTAGATTAAAAGTTTTTAAATATCCGGTGGAAGGAACTAGATTCCCGTGTAAATAATTGGTTACTCCGTCCATTTTGTAAACAGATGTGTATATTCTTTTTCTTTGTGAGAGTAATAATTCTTTATCCTCAAGCCCTTCTTTTAAAAATATCTTAATCGCTTTCTCAGTCTTAGTTTTGTACTTAATAAATTGTAAGTCTTCTCTGATGATCTCTTTCATTCTTTTCTTCACTGATCTGACTATTTCAGCCATAGGTCTTCTAGAACTTACTTCTCTTATTTCACAATAGAATCCTTTTGAAACAGCGTGAAGAATATGCAGCTTAGCTTCTTCAGGCAGAACATCTTTCACAGCTTTATAAA
The DNA here is from genome assembly GCA_027858225.1 of Candidatus Delongbacteria bacterium. GTDB lineage: Bacteria > UBA4055 > UBA4055 > UBA4055 > UBA4055 > WTAK01. Next base: position 4,128 of record JAQIDB010000060.1, on the reverse strand, counting down.
GAACAAAATTCAGTGAACGAGTATACATTCTCATTCCGTCAGGATTCGTAATATCAAAAAACTCAATATCGCAAAATCCACTGACCATATATGAAAGATCTTTAAGGCAATTATTTACATAAGCTCCTAATATCGGATATTCTAATTCCGGTTGAAATATTTCTACTAAATCTTGTAAGGTAGTTCCAAAAGCTATATTCTTAGCTGAAGCTGTATTTATACAATTAACTTTTATCTTTTTCATTAAGCTATTTCCTAAGTTTATAGACAAGATCCATTTGAAAAGCACTTTTACCCAAAGATTCTACCGATAATATCTTACTATCGTGATATGAAAAGTTTATATCGAAAGTATCCATTTTAAACCCTACGAATACACCAACAGTATGTCTGAATTCATCTCCAATATCAGGCATTTTATCTGTAAAAGATGATGGTAATAATTCGTAACTGATAGAAGCAGTAAGATTTTTATTAAAATACTTACCAAAAATCAATTCATGCTCAATTGTCCAAGGATAATTTAGTTGAGACCCATCTTCATCATAAAAAACATCATAAGTACGATACATTGCAGAATAAATACAATACCAGTTCTTAGTCATATAGTTTAAACCCATATTTCCTTCATAACCATTGAAATATCTATTCTTACTTTCAATATCATCATCGAGATCAAATTCAAGGAAAGATTCCGAAAGAACTCCGAAGAACATAGACGATCTCTCATTAACCTTGATATTAATCAGAAAACGTGCCGAAAATGCATTTGCATACCTTTCATAATCTATACCATCCTTGAACGAAGAAATAATATAGTCGACAGAGGTGATCAATTGATGCTTCCCAAGTTCCGATATCCAACCTACCGATAAAACATCCCTTTTCTTGGTTATCTCTTCATAAAGTGCGTGATCAATTACCTGCTTATACGGAGTATAGAACGCAATAAATGGCATTAAACTTTCTTTGTAATTATAAATGACACTAAAACTCTTTGCAAAATCAATATTTTCCATTCTAGTTACATCTGAATTGGGTCCATAATGATCACCACCTTGGAGAACAAACAAAGATGATGAAACCAATAATTTAGTTTTTAGGTCAATATTATCAATATCCACAGGAAGAAAATCAAATATATTCTGTCCAGTTGAAGCTGATAACGCAGATGCAGGTTCGTTACTAAGATTCTCGTAATAGTCGTAATATGTTCCCTGGTATGCAGTCAAATTTGATGTTAAAACTATGGTTAAGAAAATATATATTAATTTCGATCTCAAAATTTACTCCGGAAAATTATTATTTTTTATCTTCGTTTATATTGTAAAAACGTGTTGTTGGGTATGCAAGCTCAATATCCTTGATTTTCGCAAATTGTATCAGGATGTTTTCCCATATCTCATTCTCACTTCCTCTTCTTATCCTTGGGTTGCACAAATATCTTAAAGTCAGCACCACACCACTTTCTTTTACTGAAGTATAAACTATAGGTGTTAGATTATTATAGTTGATCATAAATTTCTTACTGGCTTTCTTGATTTTTCTTTTGGCTATCTCTTCGTCTCCGAGTGCGTGCTCTTGGCCAATATCTTCAATTATTTTTTTTGCTTTTTCCCACTTACTTTCAAAAGTAATCATCACTGCAATTTCATTCCAGATAAAATCAAATCCTCTAGTGTAATTCGCCATGGATTTGGTGAAAACATAACCGTTAGGAATATGAATCATTCTTCCAGTACTCTGATCAGCATCAACCCAGTTACCTATCTCAATGATAGTAAATTGAAAAATCCTAATATCAATAACATCACCTTTTTGACCATCAATTTCAATTCTGTCACCAATCTCAAAAGGTCTACGCCAAAGAATAAATACCCATCCAACAAAATTTGCTATAATATCCTTCAAAGCAATAGCAATACCTGCAGATAATAAACCCAAATAGGTTGAAAGATACTCAAAGTTCATCAACCAAATCTTACCAAATATAATGAGAAGAAGTATAACCCGTAAATAGGATAAAGTTTTCCCCCACATGAATAGGGTCTTTCTATCCTTTGTTTCTCTACGGATAATTCTCATCGTAATAAAATTCAATAAGTAAACTACTAAAACTGCAATAATCGTTTTAAATATATTGAATTGCATGTCAGCTGATATTCCTAATTTGTCTTCTATGAAAATTATAAAATCATTGATCATAAAAATTCCCTTTAATTGCATATAGTTTCAATTATCTAAATTTAAATAAAAATTCTACTTTTCAAAGTAAAATATTATATTATTTATGTTATATCTTAGTTAAATTAAAATCGATTTATTTTATGTTTGATTTTTTAGAAAATATGTTTATAATTTAATGTTAAGGTTTAATAAAGGGAAGTTGAAAGTATGTTGACTGATAAAACATATAAGTATCTTAGGGAAAACAGGTTGTTTACAGGCGTTGATGATGATATGCTTAGGGAACTTGATGAATCTCTTTTTGAGATCAAAACTTATGAAAAAGATGATCTAATGATTGAGCAGAACGCTGAGCCTGATGGAATATATCTTATAGCCAAAGGTTCTCTTGTGATCAAGAAATTCACAATCAAAGATACAGCTAGGAAAGAAGCAAGAGAGATCGTTCTGAATGTATGTAATAAGAGTGAATTTGTGGGAGAAATGGCTTTAGTAAGTAATAAAAAAAGATCTGCAAATGTCTATTGCTTCAGCACAAAATGTAAAATTCTTTTTATAAACACTGACAATTTTTACAAAATATACGAAAAGTTGCATGAGATCCAGATGAACCTGGGTAAAACAATTGTTGACAGACTTGGTGAAACTTCGATCCGGGCTACTAACGAAATGAGCAAGTATAAAAAGTTGCTAGATGTTCAACTGGATAATGCTGATAGAAATAATGCTTTACTTAAATCACACAAGGAAATGTCTGATAAAAATGTCCAACTTGAAGAAAATATTAAAATGGTCAAACGTAAGTCAATAATAGACACTATTGTTGTAATGGTTAATACATTCAAATCTGATATCGAAGGTTCTGTTTCAAGTTCATTAGAATTAATTAAAAAATTATCTTCAGATGTACCTTCTGAAAAATTAGAGGATCTTAATAAACTTAAAGATATCATTAGTTCAATTTCTGAACAACTGGATGTTTATCAAAATTCATCATCAATTTCATTTGACAAGAATAAAGATGATGAGAAGATCATTGTTTTCAAAAAATAAAAGTAACAAAAATAATACTTGCAAGATTATTAGTTTTATGCTTATTTTATACTCAGGTAAAAAAACATTGAAAAACAAGTAAACAACGATAGGTAATGTGATGAATATTTTATCATTTGATAGAAATACGGACAAAAAAATAAAAATTGTTGCTTATCTAACATTATTGATTAGCTTTGGCTTTGCAGGTTGGGTTGCTACACTCATTAATTTCTCTGTTGAAGTAGCAGATGTCAATGCATTAGACCTGGGTCTTATATGGTCAGTTAAAGAAATACCTATTATCTTAGGTTTTATTTTAGCAATGATACTATCATTCATTTCTGAATCAAGAATATTGGGAATATTTGTTACCATAGCAGGATTCGGCATTGTACTCACTGGATTTGCAAACTATGATCTTCTAGGAGAATCATTCTATGTAGATTTTGGATTTGATAAATTCACTTTACATATGATTGTAATAACTTTCATTTTTTCGGTCGGATATAACTATTTCCACACTGCTAAAGACAACCTAATCATACACAGTACTGCCAGCGAAAAAACTGCAATCTTTATGGGCAAGATCGCAGGATTTGGACTTGTTGGAACTATCGCTGGATTCCTTCTTGTAACAATTCTCGGATTTATACCATTTTCTGATGATCCTGAAATCAAATATACGATCATTTACTTAATTTTAGGTGTCCCACTAATAATTGGTGGTGTTTTGGGATCACAAAAAGCTGATCCAACCAAGAACTTAAAAGAAAATATCCAATTGTTTTTTGATACCAAATTTATACGATTCTACCTTCTAACTTTTTTTGCATCATCAATTTATTACCTTTTCATAGTATTTGGAACCTATCAATTGATTTTCAAATTTAAAGTAAATTTAGGTAT
>JAQIDB010000112.1 GCA_027858225.1 Candidatus Delongbacteria bacterium | reverse complement strand
TTAAAGGATCAAAGTGATGATGCTCCGTACAAAACGGCTAAAGATTTTAATGAGGCGCAAGATCTTGCTGTTGAGTACGAATATCCAATCATGGTTATCGGATCTGATACAAATTCAATACATTCTCAGAAATTCTTAAAAGAGACGATCTTTCATCCAAGTTTTATGTCCAATTTTAAGGAAATGATACTTCTAACACTTGATGTTAATAAAAACTTAAACTTTTTTAAGAGCTTCAGAGTTGATAAATTTCCTGCTGTTTTATTCTTCAACGAGGATGTAACATTTATTTCATGGAAATATGGAGTTCAACCAAAGCATGTACTCTCTAAATTGATACAACATATTAAATTGCTTAGAGTTGGTAAAGATTATATTAGGCCGGAAATTAATTGGGTTTATGACATTAAAGAGGCAACGCGTTTCGCCAAAGAAAGTGATCAATTTATATTGGCACATATTACAAACAGCGAAAGTGTTGAACCTGAAGAATATATTTTTAACGATCCAAAGATAATAAAAAAGATCAATTCTGAATTTATTCCATTGCTAACAAAAGTTGATTCATTATCTTCAAAACCTATGAATGGTTACGAATATTATCCAATGTTAGCTATAATGAATCCGCAAGGACAAATAATCTATAGAACCTCCCTTTCTAACAACTATGACAAGATTGTAACATTCTTGAATATTAAAGAGCAGGAAAATATGCTTATCTCATTAGGTTCAAAAGGTTTTGAAGAAGCCTTTGAAAATTTTCAATTAGCGCAATCCTTGTGTGAAAATAAATATTTTATTTCAGCAGAAAATATCCTAATTAACCTTGCAATGAAATATCCTCAGCTTTCACATCTATACGTGCATATCGCTGAAAGCTTCTTGAATAGGAATAAATTAAAAAAAGCATTACACTATTCTTCGTTACTAAAAAATGCGACAAACGCTCCAGGTATTCACGACTTAAAGATAATCGTAAGCTCATATTTATTGGATAACAGATTTGAAGAGCTTGAAGAATATATGCTCGATACGAAATTAGCAAATTTTAGAGATCCCGTTGTTGTAGGAATGATATATGCGGCTATGAGTGAAATTGAAATGGCATTATCTAATAATTCAATTGCCATTCAATATGCTGAAAAAGCAATTGATAACGAACAAACTAATGCAGAACATTATTTTCACTTAGGAAAATTATTTTATCTAAAGAACATGAAGACGGCAGCTATCAATCAATTTAGAGTAGCTACTATACTTGATCCTGATATGGCTAAAGCATATTTTTATTTATATCTATTATCTGACGATAAAAAAGCTTTATCCAGAGCTAAATTACTGTATCATCAAGGAAAATACGATGAGAATACATTTAGATTCATTGAAGAAAAATTTACTTACTCACAACAAGGTTATACTGATGTGATCCAAGATGAATTAAAAAACAGGATGAAATTATTCCCTAGAAAAGTAGAATTTGAATATCAATATGTTAAGTTTCTTTCGGAGAATAATGGAAATATGACCGAAGCTCTCGATCTGATTAATAGTATTCTTGAAATAGATCCTAATAACCCATATTACAATGACACCGCAGCTTGGATCTTTTACAACCTAGGAAATTATTCAGTTGCTAATAAGTTGAATACAAAAGCCTTACGAGAGATACCTCAAGAAAACTATACTAGTTATCCTGATTTCCTATATCATGCTGGTATCATAAAAGCTTCTATCGGTGATAAAAAATCTGCCGAAGTTTTCTTTGAAGTATTCTTGGATATTGAAAATTTGGGTGGAAAATTCTGGAAAAAAACTCAATACGCAAAAAAATACATTAAAAAAATGAATAAATAAAGCAATATGCTGTTAAATCACTATAATATTAAATGTTTAAATAAAGGGTAACCGTTATGAAGTCTTTTGCAATTTCATTTCTAACATCAATCGTAATCACAGCAGTAATGTTCGTTCTTTTTGCAACAAACGTTATTGACATCTCTAAAATTTTCCCAGACAATATTTTCAATCAAGATAATAATGAAAATATTGTAGAACTACCTAATATGCTGAATTTAACAGCCGATGAAGCACAGCAAATGGCAGCTGAATTTGATGTAAAAATGATGCTTGAGGAAGAGATGACCGATAAAGTACAAGCAGGGGTAATAATTAAGCAATTTCCTCTACCGGGATTTAAAGTCTTAAAAGGTGATGCTGTTAAATTGACCGTTTCTAAAAGAGACGAAGAATTTGAAGAAGATGATATGGAAGATGAGGATATGTTCGATGAACCGGGGATGGATATCGTGATAGAAACATCTATAACAATGCCTGATCTTGAAGAATTAGAGTTAAATGAAGCTGTTATTAAGCTTAATGATATCGGAATTGATAATATCACAAAAGATTTTGAACCGAGTGATAACGTCAAAAAGGGTTTTATAACTAAATACTCTCCTGATTTCGGTGAAGAAATTGATAATGTAGATGGAGTCAGATTGCTGATAAGTGAAGGTCCTTCTATAAAATATGCAACTGTTCCTAACTTATATAACAAATCTCTTGCTAAAGCCAAGCAAGCTATTGTAAATGCAAAACTAAAAGTTGGTAAGATCACTAAAGTTACCGATATCGATAAAGGATTTGATCGAATAATAAGCCAATCGATTGCTAAAGGGAAAAAAGTTAAGCAGGGAACTGTTATAAACATAACCCTGAATGGCGAATCTGAAGGTGATGAGTGGTAAATAACTTCCACGCAATTAATTTTATTAGATAGACTTCGATAATACGAAGTCTATCTAAATCTACTCTTTATTTATATGACAAAAATTTTTTCCAAATATATTTTCATTTTACTTATCTTTTCACAGTTTATTGGTCATTCTAAAACATATTCCTTTAACTCTGCTGAAATTAAAAACCTCCCTGCAAGAGATCTTTTTGATGCTTTAAACAAGCTTAGTACTTTACATGGTCTAAGTTATGGTAGAACTGGTCAGATAACGCAAGTTAAAGCATTAGGCAAGGATCAATATAATGCTCAGATATACGTTAACGATATCCCTGTATCGAATTTTAATTCAGGAATATCAAATTTATCAACATTATCCTTAGACCGGATCGATAATATCATTATCGATGATTCACCCATTAATAATTCTTCTACTTCTATCTATATTTACACAAAAAAATATGAAATTAATGAACCTATAACTGAGATGATCTATCGAGATGCTTTTTTCAATCATCGTAATATTTCGATGCATCTTGGTCAAAATTTCAGCAAGAATTCTTCATTCTTATTATACGCTGATATAACCGATTACATGGATTATCGCGAATCTTCGGACAATGCTTTCAAATATCCATACCAACGGCAAAATTATAACTTGCAGGTAAAGCTCCCTGAAATATTCTCTGTACAACCGTCAATTGAATTTTCATATCTAAAAGAAAACATCTATGACTTTCCTTTAGATTCCACATTATATAAACCTGAAACATATCAGTGGGTGCTCAACCTAAATTCCACTTCATCTGGCTTTATTGACAATAAGATTTCATTAATCAATTCATTCAGGAGTGATCAATTTGATCCTGAGAATAGTAATCTTACCATTCTTAACCAATTTACATATAACGATTCTATTAATTTGTTTAAATTAAAGACACAATTTGAATTTTATGAACACCTGACTCATCGAGGAGAATCTGCCTTTTCTTTAGAGCCTTCTTATCAAAAGAATTTTATTTTTTTAAACACAAATTTCAATTCATACATTCGGTATTCTGATTTTACAGATTTTACCTATTCAGCAGGCGCTGAATTGATAAAGCAACTCCCTTGGGGATTTGAAATAAACTCCGAACACTCTATCTTTGCTGGAAGTTATCGAATGCTCGATGATATTATTGATGTTGAATTCATTCAAAATGAATTTTACTTAGAAAATGTTTTTACCTTTTACTCTTTTTCAGGATCAATTTACACCGGTATTGATATCATCGAATATCAAAAAAATAGATCAGATACTTTCACTGGGTACTTGTCATCTGGGATAAAACAATACTCTAAGAGTAAACTTGATCTTAAAATCTTGGAGCATATTAATCTTAATATAGACTATTCTCACAAAATTTCTTCGAATATTTCTATAAATGATCCTAACTCTACCATTATATCATCTCTGAATTTCACAGATAGATATTTCAATGATAATCTTCATATATCGGCTACAGTTTTACATAAATATTCTGATTTTTATACCTCGGTAAATAACCGAGAGATCATTAATGACCTTGGTTTCAATTTAAGAGGAAGAATACTGGATGTTGAGATATTCTTTGGGATCAATAATATTATGAAAAACAAATACGAGATCAACAATAATACATACATTTTAAACGAGCACTATACATACCAAACCATCGAAGGTTATGATATGCAACGATTTGATGAAATCTGGGGTGTTCGCTGGATATTTAGATACTAAAAAGTTCACTTTCTAAAATCCACGATTAAGTGGATATTGATTATTTCCGAACGACAGCTATTTTTCCGATGATCTTTATTGTTGGATCAGTGTCGTTATATGCGACAGCCTGATATATACCGGTTGATACGATATTACCATTATTATCTCTACCATTCCAACCATTTAGAATTGAGAAAGCATTATTTCCCGTTCCACCCTTTATCAATCTTCCGTTAAGATCAAATATCTTGGCTGAATTATAGTTGTTTCCATCGTCAGAAAATATAAATGTCATTATTGAGTTGCCATCATTTATAAAAGGTGAAGGAATTGTCACAATTTCATCACTTGGAATGTCTTCTCTATTAACTAAACTTGCCCCTTCAAACAAAGTAATACCATTATATGAAGAAAATATTGCAATACCATTTATTTCATCTAATTCAATATCGGTAATTGCATTGTCCGGTAACGCACTATATATAACATCGCCCTCTAACCTACCACCATCTCTATAACTCTTAGGGACATAATGTCTCCAACGGATATTGTCTTGAGATAGTACACTTACCCCTTTGTCTGTAGCAAACCATTTCTCATTTAATTTACTGATCTCAACATCATAGATCATATTGCCAACAGGTCCTTCAACAATACTCATTATGTCACTTGATTCTATATCTGATGGTTCATCAACATTTGAATAATTTAAATCGATATACTTGATACCATTGTTTGTGCCAATCCAAACAAAATCTTTATTGTCTCTATTTGTAGAAATTATTCCACCAAGATCACTAAATGTTTTAAGCACCAGCGAACCCTCAATAACCTTACCTACACTTAGTCCGTCTCTAGCATTAAATTGCTCTGAAGAACTTCCTATCCATACCCAGTCATTATCGTCAACATAAATATTGAATGGATTAGATGGAACTCCTTCCGCAATGGAATATGCGTATGAATTGATACTACCATCAGTGTTGAACTTTACTATTGTAGAATCTAGATCAGAATTATTAAAATTTGTAAACCAAAGATTTCCTCTAGTGTCTTTGCATACTCCTGGGTGAACATTAACATACGAATCAAACGGACCTGTAAATAAATATCTTTGTTGAAAATCATAACCATCAGAGGTCTTTGCAAGCTTTGCAATTCCAGTAGACCAGGTACAAACATAGATATTTTCATCATTATCTTCGATAAAGTTCTTTGCTTGCCAAATTTTTGAATCTCTATAAAATTCAGCATTGAACTCTTCTGAAAACATATCAAATTCCCTAAAACCAAAAGCAGTAAGATACAGTAATCTTGAATTATCTTTAGTAACCTTTATCTTTTTTATCCCTTTTTCTGCCGGTAAATTAAATGTATAATCCACAGTAATGTCATTTGCTATTGAATATGAAGAAAATCCTGAATTTGAAATATAATGGATAATATTGTCTTCTATTAAAAATCTCTTTGCAATTAGATCATCTGTACTAAAGATCGGAACAGCAGTATTGTCAAATAAGAAATCTGTTTTGTAAAAAATTATATCTCCCATATTCTTAGTATAATAAAATTCATTATTATACACAGTCCCCCATAAAATTTCGAAACCTTCTTCAGTAGTTTCTTTTATGACAGTACTATCATCTATCGAATATATACCATTAGATGTTAAAGCAAGCATTCTATCACCGACTTTCAAGAATTTATTAACAATTGTGAAAGTATCAAATCCTGTAAGTAAACTCCAATTATCAAGATAACCAATATTTTGATTACTTTCAGAGATCATATAAATTCCACCGGTAGTTGACATATAAATATTCCCTTCATGAACGATAATATCTGATATATTTCCTGTCATAAGATTGCTATCAATTACATCATATTTGTCGAAAGTACTGTTATAAGAATATCTTACCAAGATTTGATCTGTCGCTACATACACATAATTGTCCGAAGAATAAATTCTATTTAAATTGAAAGAACCATACTCTTCAATATCACTTAAATAACCAACGCTATTGCCATTTCTATCAAATAATGAGATCGAGCAATCTGAATGTCCAGCCCACACAATGTTTCTATAATCAACTTCAACTGCTGTTGTATTTATTTTAAATAACCCATTATCTGTATCATAAATATCATTTGCCGCACCATCAAATTCAATCAACCCACCATCTGTTGCGATATATATTTTATTATTCGCGGAAATTAAATCATTCCCTTGCGAAATAGAGCAAAAAGTTCTCCAATCACCGATATCAGCTTTCAATAAGATTATGCTTAAAAGAATTATTAAAATAGTTTTTTTCATTTTACTTCAACTCCGGCAATTTAACGATTACACTTTGAATCATATTTTTTTTAGATCGGGCAATTTTGAATTTTAACTTATTAATTATAAACTCTTCTCCTTCTTGAGGTATGATCTGAAGGTGGTTTATCAAAAATCCGTTTATCGTCTCATAATCTTCTTCAACCAAATTCTCATCTGATCCAGTTAAGTTCTTAAACATGTTATTTAGGTCATCTGTTCCCGCTTCTCCATTTACGATCAATATTTTTTGCTCTTCACGGTAAATGATCCCTCTGTCAGTGATCTCATTATCATGAATATCATCGACTTTTCCAACGATAGATTCTAGAATATCATGCATTGTGACAACTCCTGTACATCCCCCAAATTCATCAATAGCTACAACAATCGAAGTTTTATCTTTCTTAAAAGTTTTGAATAATGATAAAACACTTATAGTGTCTGGTACGAATCTAATAGGTTTTAACTTTTCCTCAATTGATGTCATATTATTCAAAGTGTCATTTACAAAAATAACACCTTTGATATTATCCAGATCTTTTTCATAAATAATTATTTTAGATAATGAAGTTACCTTTATGAGTTTATTTAATTTGTAAACCGGACTTGAAATATCTACTCCGATTATGCTTTTTCTATGGGTCATTATTTCTTTGATCTTATTTTCATTTAATTCCATTATTTTTTTTATAATAAGAGCTTCTTTTATATCCATTGATTCATGCCTAACAGCATGTCCCATAATGTTATTTATTTCAAGTTTAGTGACTAATAGCGTTTCATCCTCATTAATCTCGACCTTCATGATATGCAGTATTATCCTACCTAACTTGCCTACTAAAATATTTATAGGTGCTAAGATATATTTGAAGAAAATCAATGGAACAATCAATACAAATACTGCTTTATCTGCAGAATTTTTTGCAATAATCTTTGGAATCACTTCTGCAAATATTGCTATCACAATCGACTCATAGAGAACAACTTCGAAATGAGACAGTGATCTTATGTTGAATTCTAATAATAAATATGTTAACGAAGATGCAAAGGCAACATATGAAAAATTAGTACCTACTAAAGTTGGAACAAGAAATCTATCAGGATCGATCACGAATTTCTCAACTTTATCGGCAAAACTTTTTCCTGATTTTTTGCTTAGCTTAATCTTGGCTATGTGTGCCGCAGTGAATGCTGTTTCTGTTGCACTGAAAAAAATTATTAGGATAAATGAAAATATCGAAGTTGCTATAAAAGTCATTTTAATTTAGCTCCGTTACCTTTATCTTACCACTACTTTTATCAAATATTTCTTCAATGAAATTTGTTTTAAAACCTTTGTTTATCTTTATTCGCATATTTGCATTATCACCGTATTTTTCTTCTACAATATCTGCTTCATACCTGCTTATCATATTCATAACCATACTTGTATTATCATAAATATAGCTAAACTCTACTTCATCTTTTATTTCAACATCAATTATATTACTATGTGCCAAAGTTTCTTTTGCTGAGTTTGTGTATGCTTTTACCAAACCACCAGTACCAAGTTTTGTCCCACCATAATATCTGGTTACTATCAGGAGCACATTTGTTATTTCTCTCGATTCCATAACAAGCATCATTGGCTTGCCAGCCGTTCCAGACATCTCTCCATCATCGCTAAACCTGCTGACTTGATCACCTTCCGTACCTACAATATAAGCAAAACAATTGTGTGTTGCGTTATAATTCTTTTTCCTAATAATTTCAAGCTCTTGCTCTGCCTGCTCTCTTGACGATACTTTTATTAAAGTTCCAATAAAACGAGAACCTTTTATCTTATCTATCTCATATTTAGAATTTTCTTTTATCGTTTTGTATATAATTTTATCCATAGTTTAACTCCCTACAACTTCTTGCAATAGTCCTACCAAACTATTTTGTGCAAGCTTCGCGGTATCAAATACGTCTTGATGTGTTAACTTTTTATCTGAGATACCTGCTGCGAAATTCGTAACCAGAGAAATTGCTGAGACTTGTATATTGTTTTCAATAGACTTCGTTATTTCAGGAACTGTTGACATTCCCACAAGATCGATACCAAGCTTTTTCAATAATCTGATCTCTGATGGTGTCTCAAATGTAGGTCCGGTCATAAAACCATAGCTACCTTTTTTTAGTGTTAATGAAATATTTTCTGCTGCATTTTTAATTTGATCATTTAGATTATTTGAAGTTTCATATACATCTTCAATACCATTATTTAATTTCTCAAGCGGATCTTTGCCTATGGTTATCATAACGAGATCACCTGGATGAAATTTCTCATTGATACACCCTGCGGCATTAGTCAAGATAAGTTTACTTATACCCAACTCAGAGATAATATCCACTGGAAATATGACTTCCTCATAAGTATATCCTTCGTATAAATGAACCCTTCCAGATAACACCATTATCTTCTTACCATTGAACTTACCAACAACGATTGATCCGCTATGGCCTCTAACTGTAGAAATTGGAAAATTAGGAATGTCTGAAGTGTTTATAGTTTCTTTATCAGATAAACTATCTGTGAAAAAAGCCAACCCGCTTCCAAGTACTATCGCATATTCTATATTTGTAGTATCTATCTTGCTTTTAATGTATTTTACTGTTTTATTCATTATTTTCTCATTCATTCTAGATTGATTTCAGAATCTATCATAGGTTGTATAAACCATTAATTAATTTCTTGTGAATAAAATACATTAATTATAACTTAGAGTAAAGAAATTAATAAATGTTCGGTGCAACTATGAATGATCAAATATATCTTGAAAAGAAGTCTCTTCGCAAAAAAATTAGAAAACTGAAGAAAAATATAACCGAAGGACAAAGAAAAGATAAATCTAAGATCACCATGGAAAAAATCGAATCAGAAAAACTCTTTAAGAAAGCTCAAATCATATTCGCCTACTGGGCAATGGATGATGAGGTAGATACCAGAGATTTTATCATGAAATGGTATAAAGAAAAAACAATTATTTTACCTACAATTGATAGTGGTGATCTTATCTTAAAAAAATTTACTGGTATGAACTCTTTGAAAGATGGTGACCTTTACGCTATCCCAGAGCCCCAAGGAGAGCCTTTTGAAGCATTTGACCAACTCGACCTAGCAATTGTACCAGGCGTTGCATTCGACCAACTAAACAACCGTATGGGAAGAGGTAAGGCATATTACGACAAAATACTTAAGAAAATGAAGGGAAATACTTTTTTGATCGGTATTTGCTATGATTTCCAGTTTATAGATAAAGTTCCAGTTGAAGAACATGATATAACAATGGACGAGGTAATTTACTCATGATAGATAGAGGATTATTTAATATTTCACCTGATAAGTTAGATATTATCGCAGAAAAGATATATCAAAATGAATGTGCTCAAAAAAGAGAATATTTGGTTTGGTGGAGCGAAAATGAGGAGTTCCCATCACTAGGGATAGGTCACTTTTTATGGCTTCCAAAAGATATTAATGTACCTTTTGAAGCTACATTTAAAAGATTTTTAGATGTTTGTATTTATGATGATATTGAAATCCCTAAATTATTGGAGAATTATCGAAGCGGTTGTCTTTGGCGCAATAGAAATGAATTCCTTGATGCAAAAAGCTATGTTCAGATAGAACAGATAAAAGATTGGCTTGAGAGCACAAAAGATATTCAAGCTGAATTTCTTTACAGTAGAGCTTTAAATATGCTGGAAGATATTATTGAGTACGATCCTGCGGCATTAATTAACATTAAAAAACTTCTTAGCACAGACCTTGGTAAATTTGTTGTTATTGATTACGTTAATTTCAAAGGGTCAGGACTTAATTTTTCTGAAAGATATGGTACACAAGGATGGGGGTTACTTCAAGTTCTGCAGAATATGAAATTCAACCCAGATCCTATTGATGCATTTATTATATCAGCTATTGAAGTTTTGAAACTTCGAATAGAAAAATCACCGCCTAGTAGAAATGAGAATATTTTTCTAAATGGATGGATCAAACGATTTGAGTCGTATAGAGAATTTTAATTCCCATTACTGGAAACCCCCGAAAAAATATTTTCACTGTGTCATAATGCTTGAAATATAGGTAAAATAAGTACGAAATAAATTGAAATAAGCCTCTAAGTTTGTTATATTATTTGTAGCCAAAA
>JAQIDB010000181.1 GCA_027858225.1 Candidatus Delongbacteria bacterium | reverse complement strand
TGAATGAAATGGTTTCCACCGATAGCGGTTGCATCTCCATCGCCTGAGAAAATTACAAGATTCTTATCTGGTTGAGCCATCTTAATGCCTGTAGCAAAAGTTAGACCTCTACCATGAGTAGTGTGTAATGTATTACAATCGATATAACCCGGAGCTCTACTTGTACAACCGATACCTGAAACAAAAGCTGTATCATCTCTATGCCATTTGACATTATCCATAGCTCTTAGCATTGCTTTTAAAACAACTCCAATTCCACAACCAGGACACCAAAGATGAGGTATTTTATCCATTCTTAGATACTTTTCATAATTAAAAGCCATTATTTCACCTCCTTAATCACTTCAAGTATGTTCGTAGGATGGATTGGTACTCCACCAACATGATTTATACCAACGATTTTAGTTCTGTCAGCAGCAAATTTTTCTATCACATTACTTAATTGTCCCAAATTCATTTCAGGAACAATAATAGCTTTTACTTTACTACAAAGTTTTAAGATCTCAGCTTCCGGAAGAGGCCAGATAACTCTTAGTCTCATCATACCAACTTTTATTCCTAGTTTTCTTGCTTTGTCAATTGCCACTCTTGCAGCTCTTGAAGTTGAACCGTAAGCAAAGATAACTATTTCAGCATCTCTCATCTTATAATATTCAAAGTCAATTATCTTACCTTTGTTTTGGTTAACCTTTCGGATATGTCTTTCCTGGTCAGCTTGAACAAGATTAGGATCAGTTGTTGGGAATCCTGTTTTGTCATGGCTTAAACCAGTAACATGATATCTGTATCCTTCAAAGAAGTTTGCCATTGGCGGAACATCTCCGTAAGCAGTATCATATGGAAAATATTTGTCAGGTTTTACTGAAGGACCTTTTCTATTCTTAACAACAAGAAGGTCTTTTTCAGGTAACTCAATTGCAGTGCTAAGATGTGCTATCAACTCATCCAATAGAATTATTACTGGCATTCTATATATTTCTGAGTAATTGAAAGCTTTTATAGTTAATTCGTAAACTTCCTCTAAATAAGCTGGAGTTAAAGCAATTACAGGATGATCACCGTGAGTACCCCACTTTGCTTGCATGATATCAGCTTGAGCTAATGCGGTTGGAAGTCCAGTTGATGGTCCACCACGCATTACATTACAAATAACAACAGGTACTTCAGCCATGTAAGCATAGCCAAGGTTTTCCTGTTTCAATGAGAAACCGGGACCACTTGTAGCAGTCAAAGATTTTACACCTGTTAAAGATGCACCTATTACCGAGCCCATTGCTGCGATCTCGTCTTCCATTTGCATGAAGGTTCCACCGACTTTAGGTAATTCTCTAGACATGTATTCGGCAATTTCAGATGAAGGAGTTATCGGATATCCTCCAAAAAATCTACATCCTGCATCTATAGCTGCTTTAGCAACTAATTCCGCTCCGGAGTAAAATTTTATATTTTTCTTCAAGGTCTTACCTCGTGAATTTTTTAATTAAAAGATCTTTATACAGAAATCCGGGCAATGTATCTCACAAAGCATACATTTGATACAAGCCTCCGGGTTATCCACAGTTACTAACTGCCCATTATATTTGTTCTTTGCTTCGATTGGTTTCCAGACTTTTTTTGGACATACATCAACACAGATCAAGCACCCCTTACATCCATCTGTCCAGTGACCGATTGTTACTTTGTCTTCTTTTTTACCGATCTTTACGTTAGCTTCCCAGCTTCTGAACCCGTCAGGAAGTTTAATCTTTTCACTCATAATTTTACCCTGAGTTTTTTTCAAGTTTAGTTTCTAGTTTGTAATACTAGTTCCATTCTTTCCTTCAACTGCATCAACTAATTTATCTATAGCGGTGATTATTACTCTTTTTCCACCACCTCTTAAAAATTCAATTGCAGATTTCATCTTTGGTCCCATACTTCCATATGGAAAATGTCCTTCATTCAGATATTTGTCTGCTTGATCGGCTGTCATTTCATCAATTTCAACTTGTTCTGGTGTACCGAAATTCAGACAAACTTTTTCAACAGCAGTTAAAATATATAATTCATCTGCATCTATTACGTTTCCAATCAATGCACTTGCTCTGTCCTTATCAATCACAGCATCTAGTCCATTAAAATGTTTATCTTCATCCAAATAAACAGGAATTCCACCACCTCCACCAGCGATAACTATAATACCACTGTCGACCAAACTTCTTAGAGTTGGCTTATTAACGATAGCTAATGGTTTTGGAGAACCAACTACTCTTCTGTAACCTCTGTCGGCATCTTTTTTTACTTTCCACCCATTTGTTCGGGCAAGTTCATTAGCTTCTTCTTCAGTGTAAAAACTACCAATGTATTTAGTTGGATCAAGCAAAGCAGGATCGTCTTTGTCGACCAATACTTGTGTCAATATTGTTGTAACGGGGGTTTTAATTCCTTTGTCAAAAAGTTTGTTTTGTAAACTCTGTTCGATCATATAACCCATACTGCCTTCAGTTTCAGCAACCAGGATACCCAATGGTATTAAAGGTAATATATCTCTTGTTTCTTCAACTCTTCTCAATGCAACACCTACTTGAGGTCCGTTACCATGGGAAACGACTACAGAATAACCTTTCTCGATCAACGTAATAATTGAATCAATACTCGTTCTTGTATTTTTGAACTGAGATTCCATCCAATTCGTTTTGTCTGTAGGAGTTAATGAGTTTCCCCCAATTGCGATGACTACTTTTTTGTTATACATGCTCTCTCTTAATCTTAAGTTTAAACTTAGAAGCACTTATATACTGCTTCCTTTTACAACTTTGTGCTCCGAAACAAAAAAAACCTTATTACATAAGGGATTTTGTGCTTGAAGAAAAAAGATAAAGCATTTATTATACCATGTCAATAGATTATATTAACCTTTTTTACTGAAAACCCCCGAAAATTTTCATAAGTCTAACAAAGGTTGATTGTTATAGCTAGAATTGATTTCTTTTTTAGATTTTCGTCTTTTGAAAAACATATTTAAAAGTAATCTTATAG
>JAQIDB010000121.1 GCA_027858225.1 Candidatus Delongbacteria bacterium | reverse complement strand
TTGGCAGATGTTCTTAAGAATTCTTTGAGTGTTGAGTCAATAGAATATGCTTTTATTTTTGGATCAATAGCATCCGGAGAAGAAAAACCTGAAAGTGATGTTGATCTTTTTGTGATTGGAAAAATTGGTTTAAGAGAATTAAGTAAACTTTTAAAAGGTGTTAATTTAGTTATTAGTCGTGAAATAAATCCATACACAATAACAGTTAAGAAATTTATTAAAAGAAAAAATGAGAATGATCATTTTATAAAAAGAGTTTTTAAATCTTCAAAAATCATGATAAAAGGTAGTATTGATGACATTGAAAAACTGGGAAAGTAACGGTTGGTTAAAAATAAATCATCTGGAATTCTTATGAAAAATAAAATTGTAATATTAGGTGCAGGGGCGGTTGGTTCTACTCTTGGAGCAGCTTTGGAAGAGAAGTGTGCTGGTTTCGTTACGCTTATCGGTAGAAAATCTCATGTTGATAAGATTAATTCTGACGGTCTATCAATTGAGGGGGATATTTCTAAGAATGTTAAGATCAGCGCTAAGACAAAGATCAATTTTAGTTTAGATGATACTTTATTGATAATCTCTACAAAGATAACGGTTCTCTCTGAATCGATTAAAGAAATTTTACCATATATAATTGATACAACTACGATATTGTTGATACAGAATGGTTATGGCGCAAAGGATATTGCTATTGAAGCTTTCAATGGAAAGATACCTGAGAAGAATGTCTATCAATCGATCATATCCATGGGTGTTGTTTTCAGAGAACCGGGGATTATTGATTTCTGGGGTGGAGGTATCAAAGTAGAGAAGCCTTTCACAGAGACAGAGTATTCAGAGATATTCAAAGATACTTTCATTGACTTCAAAGCTACAAGGAATATAGATCAAGCCATTTGGTTTAAACTTGTCATAAATAGTGTTGTAAATCCATTGTCGGTGATATTCAAAGCAAAGAATAAGGTTATTGCAGAGACTCGATACAATGAGCTTAAAGAAAATATATTGAATGAAGGGATCGCAGTTGCTAAAAGTGAAGGTTTTGATATTGATATGACTATTGAACAATTCAATTCTTACATTTCAAATGATAACTATACGTCTATGTTGCAGGATTTTTTTTATAAGAGAAAGAACGAAATAGATTTTATAAACGGAATTATTATAAAATTTGGTGAAAAGAATGGGATTGATGTTCCAACAAATAAACTCGTTTTTGAAAAAGTGAAATTTATTGAAACGTGGAATCTCAAAGATTAATCAAGGAGTTACTTATAAGCGGTGAAATTTTCATATTATTCTTAACGGGTATCGTTGCAGGTTTTCTCAGTGGATTTCTCGGGATCGGCGGTGGTATTGTAACTGTTCCTGTGATACTATATTTCCTTGAAGGAAGAGTGCCTGATGAAAATCTTTTTCTGGCAGCATCGACTATATCTCTCGCAGTAATAATATTCTCAGCAGCAAATGCATCCCTAAAACATATAAAACATAAGAATTTTTACAAAAAAGCAATTATGCCGATAGCTCTGGGATCAATAATCGGTCCGATACCCGGAAATTATATCTGCTATATTATTTCAGATCAAGCGAGAATAATTTTCTTTGCAGTAGTGATATTTGTATTAGCTGTTAAAATTTTATGGTTCAGAAATCAGGATGAATCGATTAAAGCAAATTTCAATTTCTGGTTAATGTTTATTGCAGGTATGGTAATGGGAATGATCTCATCGATGACTGGTCTTGGTGGCGGAGCTGTTTTGGTTCCAATGTTAACAGTATTCCTTCACTTTGATATAAAGAAAGCGATCGGTATTTCGACAATCGTTATGATCTTTACAGCTACATCAGGGATAATCGGGAGAGCTTTCACAGGGATTAGTGATTATCTCAGCTGGGATGTCTTTTTGCCGTTTTTCTTGGCAATAACAATAGGGTCATTGTTTTCTGCAAGATTAGGTGCAAGTTTTAATATTAAAAGTAAAAGTAAGAATATTAAAGTATTTGCTGCGACATTGTATTTTATCGTAGCATTTAAAATGATTTATAAGGTGCTTTAATTATATCTGTCATTATCGGACTTGATCCGGTAATCCATAAAACAAGTGGATTATAGTGGATCCCCGTGTCAGAGCACGAGGATGACAAACTGATCGAACGAACAACAGAATAACAACTTAGTTCAACATAAAAAAGATTCTGAAATAAATTCAGAATGACGAGAGCAAATGGCAAGTATCTCAAAAAATATTATTAAGATTTTCACGGGGACATTTATTTCCAGGATATTTGGTTTTATCCGTGAAATAGTCGTTGGTGCTTACTTCGGTACAGGGAAAGTAGCTGATGCGTTTACATTTGCTTTAATGTTCCCGAACTTATTCCGACAGATACTTGGTGAGGATATGGTCGAAAGAGCATTTATGCCTCCTTTTAAGACCATTTATGATGAAGGAAACAAAGAGAAAGCCTGGAAATTTGTTTCGGTGTCTTTCAACTGGTTCTTTTTCTCTCTGATCGGAGTAATGACAGTTCTATATCTGATAACTCCATTGGCATTTATGCTGATAAAGAATTTTGGTTTCGATTCAGGATTTAATTACGATCTTGCGATGAAACTAATATTTATTTTACTACCATTCATGTTATTCATTGGTCTTGCAGCTTTCGTTGGAAGTATGCTGAATTTCTTTGAAAGGAATTGGATATTCGGATTTGCACCTATAATGCTGAGTGTAGGTGTGATTGCAGGAATAATATTTTTAAAACCTGTCTTCGGAGATTACTCCATAGCTATAGGTTATGTCTTTGGAGCTTTGTTACAACTATTGATACAACTACCATTTATCTTTAGCAAAAAATTCAAGGAAGAAACAAAGATAAAGCATGAACTAAAGTTAAGGGACTCTGAGAATGACTTTTCAGTGATAAAACATGAAAGTAAAGTAATTTCACTGAATGCAGTTTTTAACAAAAGTACAGAGCTTTTTGGAAGAATGCTCGCTACGACCTTAGCATCCGGAGCAACTTCGTCTCTGTTCTATGCCAATAGAATATTTCAATTACCGTTTGCGATAATTTCTTTACCGATAGCCAGAGGTATAAATCCTGTTTTAAATAAGATGAAAGCTACAGGTGATTTTTCGAATTTCAATAGAACTTTAAAGAAAGGAATTAATTTATATTTGATGTTCTTTATTCCGATCACAGTGGTATGTCTTACTTCATCTGATGAGATTATTGATCTGATCCTGAGAAGAAAAGCGTTTGATGCTAACTCTGTTGCTTTAACCGCAGATGCTCTTAGAATGTATTCCTTAGGACTTTTACCTATGAGTTTCGTAGGTTATTACGTGAGAGTAATGTCATTGGTCAATAAGAATATTCATGCTCTTAAAGTGTCAATTACATGCGCAATTGCGAATATTATTCTAGCTTATGTTTTAGCTAAGCATACTCCTTTATCACATTCTGGAATAGCTTTGGCTTCTTCGTTGTCATTTTATATCAATATGATGATGATGGATTATTTTACAAAGAAGGAATTAAAAGACTTAATCGATCCTAAGTTGAGATATTTCTTTGAGTTGAAGAATTTGGGTTCTATTTTGTTAGCTGTAGGTCTTGTCTGGTTTTTAAGGACTGATTATATTACTGCAATTGAACTATTCGAAGGGAAGTTGCAGGCATTTACTATGCTTTCGATCAAGACCGGTATAGTTGGAATTGTATTTTTTGTTTACTATACGATATTTAAGAATAAATCGTAAGATATTATCATCTTCCTGCTTGACACGGGCGTAAAAGCATTACTCCCCTACGGATTTAATTAACAGCATGTAATTCAAATGATAAAAGTTTCTTCTTGATAAATGATTAGTTCTAGTTTATCATTAAAAGTAATTATAGAATAATAAAATATTGAAGAGGCATTTTATGAAAAAGTGGTTTTTGGCTATATTAGTGGTAATTGTCAGTGGAATGGTATTTCAGTCATGCTCAGATGAGAGCAACCCATCTACTCCCGCTGTGAACAATCAGCCCGTAATTAATGATTTAGTTGCATCAGCAATACAAGTAATACCGGGTGGAACATCACATCTTTATTGTTCTGCTGAAGATACAGATGGAGATTCTTTAATATATTCATGGATTGCATCAAATGGAACAATATCAGAGGATGGTAATGAAGCAATATGGACAGCACCAATTTCTCTAACCAAAGATACAATTACTGTTATAGTAAGTGATGGTGAGTTAACAGTCGAAAGTAGTATTGAAATTGAGATGACGATGGATCCTAGTAATCCTCCTGTAATAATAAGTTTATTAGCAAATTCTTATACTCTCAAACCAAGTGAAAATACAATTTTATCATGTGAAGCAATTGATGGTGATGGTGATATTATAGATTATACATGGTATGCTGAATACGGATCAATTTCAGGTATTGGATCTCTTGTTACCTGGACAGCACCTGATATAGCTGGAGTTTATACAATTACCTGCACAGTAAGTGATGATATATTGAGTGATTCAAAAGATGTTACAATTACTGTTTTAGAAAATAGAGCTCCAGTGATTTCAAATATTACAGCAAATCCTGCTACGCTTACTATTGGAGGAATGTCAAGTATAACATGTTCTGCAACTGATCCAGATGGGGATATTATAAGTTACACTTGGAGTTTTGATTACGAAACAATTAATAGCTCAGGATCAACTATTAACTGGAAAGCACCTTTAAGTCCAGGTAATTACACGGTTACCTGTTCAGTGAGCGATCCTGATGGTTTGATTACCTCAGGAAGTGTTAATATTTATGTCAGCGAATCGGACCCAGGATCAGTATGGCGAATTGTAAAAATGACACAAGGTGATAATTATGATATAAATTTCACTTATGATACTTATGGAAGAATTAATACTGCATTTAGTGAATATGGGAATACAACTTATATTATATACCCAAATACTTCAACAAAACAACCATCTGAAATAAATAACTATTCAGAGGATGGTAAATATCTGCTGAACAAACAAATATTTACCTATGAAAATGGTAAAGTAAAAACTGCTTCAAGGTATACATATGATGAATTTGAAAGTGTTGAATATCAATCTAGTTCGGTTTATACATACTCACAAAATTTATTAACTAGTGAAGTGTCTTCGTATATTGATACTGATTGGACCGATACATATACAGATTCATATTCGTATCAAAATGGAAAACTTGTTGAAATAGTACATTTAGGAGAAACTGAATTAAATGGTTCATATTATGATTGGTCAGAGAAGCTTACTGTTGAATATATAGGAGATGAGTTATTTAAAACCAATTATCATTATTTAGAAATGGATTTTTGGTTTCTGCATAGTTATGACATTTATGAGTATCAAAATGATAAAATTCACTCAAAAGTTGGATTTGACATATATGATCAGGAAATAACCTCAAAGAATGATAGTACATGTTATTCGTATATTGGTGACTATTTGCAGGAAAAAGAGAGATTTTATACTGATTATTACACAGGAGGTTGGAAGAATAGTAGCAAAAATACTTTTGGTTATGATGGAAATTGGAATATGATTTTGGTAGAATATCAATATTGGAATGGGACTTCATATGACCTAGAAGATAAAGAAGATTATATGTATGAACAGGGAGAAGGTAATTATGTAGCTATTATGAAAATTGTCGAACCTGAAAAGTACTACACAGGTGG
>JAQIDB010000056.1 GCA_027858225.1 Candidatus Delongbacteria bacterium | reverse complement strand
ATGTCCTAATGTGATATATGATTTTGAGGTTAACTATATACCTAAGAAAATATTAATCTTTTACACTTTTTGCAAGAATTTATTCTGTTAATTATGACACAGTCTGCCCACGCCTTCCCACTTGGCGTGGCAAAACACAAAAGATTGCCACGGATTTATAAAATCCTCGCAATGACATTTTATCATTGATAAAAATGTCAGTAAATAGTAAATTGTAAAATATAGAATTTTATAATAGGATCAAAGCATGGCAGAAAAGAAACCAATTCAAAGATTATTAATGGCATTCGAGAAACTGAATTCAAAAGGTGAACTTGATATGTTGAAGTTCTGTGATGAAACACAGATAAGCAGCAGGACATTTAAAAGGCTCATAGAGGACCTTAGAAAGATAATGGAACTCCCAATTGTTTACGATAACAAGAAAAATGTTTATGCAGTAGATAGATCCTCAGTACTTTCAAAAAAAGATGAAGATATTCTTGATACTTTCGATAAATTGAATACGAACAACGAAATGCTTTTATTTTACAGTTTTGTTAAAAGCCTAGTTGAAAGTGAATATTTCTTTCCACCAATAAATCCAAAGGAAAAAGGAAAAAAAATTACTGATTACAATCAGATCCTCAGAGTACTTGAAAAATTTGTTCCGCAGCAGGATAGAGAT
Organism: Candidatus Delongbacteria bacterium; assembly: GCA_027858225.1. Classification (GTDB taxonomy): domain Bacteria; phylum UBA4055; class UBA4055; order UBA4055; family UBA4055; genus WTAK01. Next base: position 32,460 of record JAQIDB010000056.1, on the reverse strand, counting down.
CTTTCAGAATACATAGATTATCATATATCATACCATTACAAGCTAAATATGAAGATTAAATTCAAGAACTTGATTGAAAGTATAATCACGAGCATTAAAAGAAAAAAACTACTCTCTTACAAATATAATGGACTCAGAACTATAGCTGAACCACTTAAAATAGTTCATTATCACGGTAAATGGTATTTGATAGCTTATCTGGTAAATAAAAATAAAGCAGGTGACAGTGGAGTTATAAGGACATACAACCTTTCTTTTATTGAGAACATGACCGTTTCAAAAGATAAATTCAGAGAACACCATGAATTTGATATAGATATTAAAGGATCTTTTGGGATTTTCCTGGATGATAGTATAAATACTGCTGTAATAAGATTCTATTCGGACTATGTTATCAGAGCAGCAAAAGAAACAGTATGGTTGGTCGGACAGAGTTCAAGATCCGGTAAGGATAAGAAAAAAGGCGAATATTACGAATATACTGTTGACTATCCTGAATCTGGTGGAGTTGAGCTTATTTCCAGGGTGTTAGGGTTTGGTGAACATGCAGAGATCGTTTCTCCTGATGATCTGCGGGATCACTGGGTTGGAAAAATCAAAGCAATGTATAAATTTATTGAATAGAATTAATTAAATAAATATTTTGCAATTTAGCATATTAATTTTTAAATTCGATGTTGGAATTATCAGTAATTAAAATATGATATACAGGAGAAACAAATGAAGACTATTTTATACGACGAGCATGTAAAACTTGGTGGTAAAATGGTGGATTTCGCAGGTTGGGAAATGCCTTTATGGTATGGCAAAGGTCAAAGTGCAGAACATCATGCAACAAGGGATGCTGTTGGTCTTTTTGATATTTGCCATATGGGTGAATTCGATATCATCGGATCAAAAAGTGAAGATATGATGTCCGGACTTCTGAGTAATAATATTAAAGGTATGTCTGATGGGCAAGCCATGTATAATTTCATGCTGAACCCGGAAGGTGGAGTTATTGATGATTGTATTATCTATAAATTTACTACAGAGAAATGGATGCTTGTAGTTAATGCTGGTAATATTGATGAAGATTTTGAATGGTTGAAATCTCATACTTCTACAGGTGTAACTGTTACAAATAATAGTGATAATACTTTTAAATTAGACTTACAAGGTCCGAATGCTCCAAAGATTATAAAAGAACTTGGTGGGGAAGAAGCAGTTACTAAATTTGGTTTCTTCAAATTCAAAGATAATATTGAACTTGCTGGTATTCCGGTAATGTTATCAAGAACTGGTTATACTGGTGAGATCGGATTTGAGATCTACGGTGACAATAAGTATGCGATCGAGCTATGGAATAAACTACTGGAAGCAGGTGAGAAATATAATATCGAACCATGTGGTCTTGGTGCAAGAGATTCACTTAGAACTGAAGCTGGATTACCTTTACATGGTCATGAGATACATCCAACAATTCCTGCAATTGGAACACCTTGGGGATTTGTTTTCGAATGGGAGCATGATTTTATAGGTAAAGATGTATTGGTAAAAGAAAAAGAATCCGGAATTAAATACTTCATTTATCCTTTTATCATGGATGGAAGAAGTAAAGCAATGCCGGGCTGGAATGTACTTAAAGATGATCAAGTGATCGGTACTGTGATGTCAGGGGTAATTTCTCCGACATTGGGAAATAAACCTATTGGATTTTTAAGATCTAAAGTTGAGTTAGCAGAAGAAACAGAATTAACTTTTAACCAAGAAGGAAAGAAAAGGATTCTTGAAGGTAAGATTGCAACCTCTCCTTTCGTTAAACCAACGTCTCGAAAGAAGATGAAAAACTTTTTATAAATATACAATTTTATAAACAAAAAAAGGTGGAAAATTTTTCCACCTTTTTTATTTTACGTAATACGATATTACTTAATCATTAATGCTTTTTTTACATCAGTGAAGTTATTTGTCTTCAGCATGTAATAATAAACTCCCGAAGATACAGATTCTCCGAAATTATTCTTTCCATCCCAGTTAACATTGTGAACACCCTGGTTTTTAAATCCTTCAGAAAGAGTTTTAATATTTCTACCCATTCTATCATAAACAACAAGTTTCACAGGACCTTCATCCAAGATAGTAAATGATATAGTTGTCTCAGGGTTGAAAGGATTTGGATAGTTCTGATGTAGTATTGCAGAAGTAGGAATAGTTGCATTGTCAATGCTGTTACCGTCTTTAATATCTACTATTAAAGAAACTATCTCAGATGAAATAGCACCATCATCTATCTTATAAGTTAAAGTATCAACTCCGAATGCATCTACATTAGCTGTATACTCGAAAGTACCTGCAGCAGCATCCAAAATACTCATTGTTCCAAGATCACCATTTACAACTACTGAATAATTTAGTCCGGCATTCTTCTCCCCAGGTAAAGTACCTGAAGTATTAGTATTTCTTTCGATGAAATATCTAACAGGTGCGGTAGAGTTAGTCCAGTATTCTAAATTAAAATTCTCTAGAACAGCATTATTTACATTATTCATATCCATAATGTCACTGCTAAAACCACCTTCATCAATGTTCCAGTATGATACAAGATCAGGATCAGAAATTAAAGGTTGAGTTTCTAAGATAGTTCTAAAGAAATCCAATGATTTAGGTTGATTCCAGATACATACTTCATCAATAGAACCATCAAAATACATTCCTGGAGCATATCCTATAAAAAGGTCAGATAATTCGTCATTATCCATTATTGAAGCTGAAGGGTATGTTGTTTTTTGATTATCAAATTCCCCGTTGATGTAAACAACAAAATCTTTACCATCGTAAACTACAGCAATATGATACCACTTATCTGCTTCAAGAGCAGTGGAGCTATAAATCCTTCTTTCAAAAGAATCTGCAGTTTTAACAACAAACTTTAGAAGGTTATTGTTTTGTATTTGAATATTCCAACCGGTATCAATATTGTCGGATTTTGAGATTATTCCTTGAGCAATATCTGTTTGATTGAGTTTTACCCACATTGAAACAGAAAGTTTTTCCATTGAATCTAATGAAGGACTACTACCTGCGTTTATCGTTGATAAAGAGTTTAAATTGTATGTATTTCCAAAACCGGCTAAAGGTAGTGGATCTCCGAATTTCACATAAAAGATGTCAAATATTTGATCATCACGATTTGAAGCCACAACAGCGATTTTTGAAAGTCCATTTACAACATTAGTTAAAGTTAAGATACTATCTGTTATTGAATGAGTAAGTCCATTGATATCACTTGAGGCATCAATAACATAATTAATTGCATTGCCTGCAACACTTGTAAAATAATTATTCAGATTTATAACTATTTCTGCTTCACTGCTCTGAAAATCTTCTATAAATGGATCAACTACAAGATCAACTGTTCCTGGAATTATATCTTTTACAATTGCTTGGTAATCACTAAAACCATTTACATCATCCAGAGTAAAATAACCATCAGAAGAACCACCCCATCCCCAATTAAAATGATAATAATCTGCATCTTGATATCCGTCACAGACAAAAGCATGTCCACCATCTGTAGACTGTCCTGAGTAATAAACAGGTAAAGCACGATCCAAATTCTCATTTATCATATCTTTCCATTGAGTAGTGTTGAATCCAGCTCTTGAGTAATGAGCAACTTCTGCACTGTACTTGAAATATGTTTTAAGTGCATAAGGTACATCAGTTGAATAAGCTCCAGAACCACCAGAAGCGTTAGAACCATACATCATTTCTACAGATACACCTGCATGATATGATATTTGTGCTGCTTCATGTTTTTGAGTTGGAGTTGAGCTTGATGATAAATTATTTGGCATTTCATCCCAATTATATGTTGCGAAAAAATAATTTGCTGAAAGTGCTTGATCAACATTATTATCGTCACAATAGTACGATGACTCACTATCACCATGAATTGGATACGAATGATACTTCATGATTTGAGACATTGCTGTAGCAACACAACCAACTACAGATAAACTACCTCCGTCTAAAGGGCAATAGTCGTTGTAAATAGGGCTTTGATTCCATGTTGTACTCAACAAAGGAGCTACTGCTTTTGTACCTTTAAGATCTACACTAAAATTTTCATCTAATATATTTTCCCATTGGATCAGTGTAACTTCATTTCCCAGTTGGCTATCCCTGATATCTTGCATATTGGATCTATATGAATCTATCCAATATTTAATATTTGGTTTTTCGTCAGAATAATCAAATACTTTGTCAAATGAATATCCAAGTACAGGTCTTGATGCATCATCTCCAGCAACTAAAACAAAGCCATTATCCATATTTAATACGAAAATGTCAACTAGATCATTTGTTTTAATTTCATCTATCGAAGAAATGTTAGGTGTTGTTTTGTTTACAGAATAAGCTTTATACCAATTTAAAGCAATATTCTTTGCAGTATCCTCTTTGATAGGCTTCGACATAAGCATAGTAACAAAAATTATTACTACTAGTGTCACATATCTTTTCATAATTAACTCCCCTAAATTAAATTTATTATTAACATCAAGACAAAATAATTACATACGACTCAAAATACAATGATTAAATTCATATAAAGTATAAAATTTTGAGCATGGAATGAAGTAATTGGTTTGCTAACCACAATTTAATAAATAAAATATTAGAGATTTTAATCAACTTGCTTTATATTAAAGTCCTTGAAAATAGTGTTAATTGTTCGTAATAAAACCACGAGTAAAATTTATGAAAAAAATTAGTTTAGATTACATCAGAAAAGAAATAATAGGAAATTACTCAGTTATCGAAACTCCTTACGGTGAAAGAAATTTGTTTTATGCTGATTACACTGCATCAGGTAGGAATTTACATTTCATAGAAGAAAAATTGATAAATATCGAAAAATCTTATGCAAATACACATACAACAGATGATTATACGGGTAGATACCTCACAAATCTGCTTCATCAATCTGAGGAGAATATTAAAAAATATGTAAATGCAGGAAAAGAATATAAAATAATTTCTACAGGATCAGGATCTACTGGAGCTTTAAAAAAACTACAGGAAATTATTGGAGTTTATATCCCTCCAGCAACACAAGACAGAATTTACAGTTCTATTAAAAGTTTAGGATGTGAAGGTTGTGAAATTTTAGAAAAGATAAATGTAGAAAAGCCCGTGGTTTTCATTGGTCCTTACGAGCATCATACGAATGAACTGATGTGGAGAGAGGCTTTTGCTGAATTAGTGGTAATTGAATTAGGTAATGATGGGTTGATTGATTTAAGTGATCTAAGAGATAAATTATCAGATAAGAAATACAAAAAAAGAATTAAAATATGTTCGTTCTCAGCAGGATCTAATATTACCGGCATTATTTCAGATTCTGATGAAATAGCTAGAATAGCTCATAAATATAATGCATATGCATTTTTCGATTTTGCAGCAATAGCTCCTTATGTGAATATAAATATGAAAAAGGATAAATATAATTATTATGATGCGATTTTCTTTTCCCCTCATAAATTCCTTGGAGGTCCAGGTAGTGCTGGAGTATTAATCTTCCATGAGAAATTATATCGGAATGATCTTCCACCGACAACAGCCGGAGGAGGAACTGTAGATTACGTAGGATATTTTAAGCAGGATTATTCTAAAGATATTGAAACTAGAGAAAAAGCAGGAACTCCTCCAATATTACAAACGATCAAAACTGCTTTGGCAATGGAGACAAAAGAAAACATTGGTGTTGATCTGATTGAGCAAATAGAAGAAGAGAATAAACAATTATTTTTTAGCTCCTTCTTAAACAGTGAAAAAGTAGTAATACTAGGTAATAAAGACCCAGAAAAAAGAATTCCAATAATTTCGTTTATTATAAAGCATCAAGATAGATATCTTCATCCAAGATTGATAACTAGATTGCTCAGCGACCTATTTGGAATTCAATCAAGGGCAGGATGTAGTTGTGCAGGTCCTTATGGACATAGATTACTCAATATTGATATGAAAACTTCAGAGAAATACAGAAAGACGATAACTCAAGGTGTTGGTGGAGTAAAACCTGGATGGGCTAGAATAAATTTACATTATGTATTTACAAAAAAAGATGTTGATTTTTTGATAGATGCAATTAATTTTATAGCTGATCACGGTGAAAAGTTTTTACTTAAATATAAATTTGATATTAAATCTGCAGATTGGACTAATGTGGATCATATAGAAAAAATAAGAGATTTAAACGTTCTAAAAAATTATGAGTTAAAAGATATTAATCCTGCTAGTATTGAGAATGCTAGAAAAAAATATTTTACTGAAGCGAAAAAGATGGCTAAAGAATTAAGAATTCCAATGAAGAAGGATTTCATTAGCAATGAAAAGAAAGTAGAAGAATTAAAATATTTCTACTACTGTTAAAAATAAACTTATGAGATACAATAATGTTTAATAAAATAGCACAGCATTACGATATGATAATGCAACCATTTGATTATAATGATCTTGTGGATTATCTCGATGATCTTATCATCGGGGCAGGAGGAGAAAGAACAAATGTACTTGATCTGGGATGTGGAACTTCTGAAGAGTTGATTTATTTTAGGCAACTTGGTTATGAAGTTGCAGGATTAGATATGTCCGAAGAAATGATTAAAATATCGGAATATAAACATCCGGGAGTAGATTTCTTTCAAGAAAATATGATAAATTTTAAGCTAAAGAAGAAGTATGATAACATTATCTCCTGTTTTGATACGATTAACTATATTATTGATAAGAAGAAATTATCAAAATGCTTTGCTTCGACAAATAAGGCAATGAATAAGGGAGGTGTTTTTCTTTTTGACTTCAATACTGTTTTTGGTCTTATTGATGAGTGGGAAGGTGTAAGGATAGAAGAAACTGATGATTTCTTTATTTCTTACGATTCTAATTTTAATTATGACAATCTGGTCCTAGAATGTAAAATGAAGTTTTTTATCAGGGAAGAGGAAGGAAAATATGCTTCTTTTGACGAGACCCACTATGAAAGAGGATATACTTCTGTTGAGATTAAAGAATTATTGAAACTAAATGGTTTTAAGCTTGTAAAACTACTACCGTTCTTGAAGAGAAAGGCTACGAAAGATACTAAATTGGACAGATATCAAGCAGTTGCTGTGAAAATAAAGGAGATATAATGTCAATTGATCCACAAACAATAAAATTTATTTCAATACCTTTGATAGGTGCAATAATAGGACTATTTACAAATTATTTAGCAATAAAAATGTTGTTCAGACCTTTTAAACCGATAAAAATTATGGGGATTAGATTACCTTTTACTCCAGGAGTCATACCTAAAGAACATCATAAGTTAGCTGCAAAGATCGGCGAAACTGTTGGTGAACATCTTGTGACTGCAGATTCACTGCATGATCTTTTCAAAAAAGATGAAGTGAAAAACAAAATACATAAAGCTTTAGACTCGATGTATGGTCAATTTGGTATGTTGTCGTCATTTATAACTGATGATATTAAACAAATGATATCTGAGAAAGTAATTGGTATGATAGATTCAGAACTTCCATCGATCTTAGATGAAATGGATATTAAAGATACAGTAAGTAGAAAAGTAAAAGAATTTTCATTGGAAAGATTAGAAGAGATAATTTTGAGTGTTGCAAAAAAAGAATTATCGCATGTAACGTATTTTGGTGGAATATTAGGATTTGTAATTGGTTGTGTGCAGTTACTTATATTCGTAATTTAATAAAATAGGGTTAATATAATGGCAAAAAGAAAAACTAGTAAAAAGAAGAAAAAAGCAACTCAAAGTTCATTTGGAGATACAATTTTTTCTTTACTAATAATTGGAGCTTTACTATACGGAGGATATTATTTTTTCTTTAGGGATAAAGATTCATCATTTTTTGAAAAATCTGTAGAAAATATAAAAGAAAAAGTTAATGATCTTTCAAAATCTTCTCAGGAAGCGGATAGTGATGATGTTGCTGAGAAGATTATTTCTAGTGAAGATGATGATATGAATATGCAATTTGCTGACGAAATTACAGAAAGTATATCTGGAGACTTAGATACTTTTGAGGATCAAATAATGGTATATGCTAGGAAGTATGATGGACTTCCTCTTCGAGAAGGGAAAGACCCGGACAAAGATAAAGCAACTGATAATTCACATTTGATATGTAAGATATATCAACATGCTGCTGATAATTCAGGTATGTATTTCAAAGGCTATATGCAGATGGATGAAATTAGAAAGAATATTCATAAGGTTAAGAAATCTTCTCTAAGAAATGGTGATCTCTTAAAGCTTAATAATGGAATGTTGGCAATGGTAATCGAAAAGAATTCAGATACTAGTTTTAAATTAATCTATGCTTCTGATAGTAAAAATGCTGTAGTTGTTACAAATTATGATCAATTGAAATATTATTGGCTAAAACCTGAGAATTTTGATGGATTCTACAGATTGAATGAGAGTGTCTTGAAATGAATAATATTTTAGAATCAGGTTGACTATTAAATTTAAAAATCTTATTTTTATTCAAAATAATAATAAATAGTGAAACATAATTCTAGGAGGAATTTTATGAGAGTAAGCTTAGGTGTTTTTAATTTTGCATTTGTATTGGTATTAGCTTTACTGGTATTACCAACAGTGATTGATGCGCAACAACATGGAAATAGGTATCAACGAGTTGTTTATAAAGTTCCTTATGATTTAACTCCAGATGTAAAGTACTCTCCTAAAATGGAAATTTATAACTTCGCGAATGACAGATGTGGAACGCTTGATGGATTGAATTTTATTGACTATACTATAGAAATACCAAAAGATGGTGAGTATGAAGTTTATTCTTTCAAATCAACTGATGGAGAGGATGATTATTATACAAATACAGTAATGAAATATTATGGAACAAATATACTGACGGGAGAACCAATAACTGATGATGATGGAGGTGAATTCTACTTTTCAAAAATATCATTTGCTGGTAAGAAGGGAGAAAAGCATTATTTTAGAGTTCTTCCGATAGGTCAAAAACAGAATAATAGAGATTTTGGAATTTGTTATGAATGTACAGAAATAACAGAAGCTAAGAAATTTATAATCGGAATGTATACATTAGATTTTGATAATGTATCTTACTGTAGTGACTCATCAAATCCTGATTTTTCATTATATAATAATCTATCTATAGGGAATGATTACAAATACTTAGATTCGCTTGCATATTATAACTTTAATTGTATATTGGACTGTTACCAATTACAAAAACCTGATGTTCAGTGGATTACAGATCCAATTAAACCTGATAGAAGTTATCTTGATCGGGCCTTAGAAAGTAAATTGGATGTTATTTTAACAGCACCAGGAATTGACTTAGGTAAAGGTTATGATTATGATAATGCTGTTCAAACAGTTAATTATTTTGATGGTCATCCAGCAGTTATCAGTTATCACATCCAGGATGAACCAGAATTTGAACTAGGTGTGAATACTACGGAATTTGATTTAATCGAATCTGTTAAAGATGTTATAATTGCAAATTCGAATAAAGACAGATATGTTTGTCTATTACCTTTATGGGCAGGTGAGAGTCAGTTGCACGGTAATGGACCTAGTGGTACTTTATATGACTCTGAAGATTTTTATGAAGAGTGGTTAAATCCATATATTGAAAAGTGTGAACCAACTCATTTAATTTCTGATTATTATATATGGCCTGATGGTGTTTCAACAAATATTTCACAAATTATTGTAAGATATTTTTATCATCACCAAACTTTTGCAAAAGCTTCAAAAATAAATAATATTGATTATATACCAGTCTCATCTCCTTGGTATGATTACCGGAGTTTATTTACAACAAAAAATGAGAAACAGTATGATTATTCTAATAATATAGGATTGTTTCATGGAGCTAAAGGATTAATGTATTGGGCAAGGGAAATATCATCAGGTCTCACCAGTTTAGGTAAAAACTCATGGGATATGAGAACTGATTATAGTGTAAAAAAGCATGTAGCTGATTATCATGAGAAAATTTTAAATAATCAGGATATTATTTTAGATATTACATACCAAAATTCTTATCATCAATCTGTTGAATCAACGATTGTAATAGGTAAAACTGATATTATTTTGGATGAGTGTGATTGGTTAGATTTTCAAAATGATATTACAGCACAAAAGTATTTTGATGTAGATAATACTTTTACTTACAGCAACGGATCGCCTACAGATCAATTAGCTATATCCTTTTTTAAGGACAGTGAAAGTAATGACTATTTTTGGTTATTAAACAAAAACTACTTTGATAATGGTATTGATTTTTTGTTGAATTTTAATGGTGAGGTAGAATTGACTGACGTATTTGCAGATCAAGAATTTACTAATATTACATCTAAATTGATTCACTTAGAATCCTGTGATGCAAAATTATATAAGATTAGTAAAAACTATGGATGGGATTCAATAATACCTATTGAAGTTGATCATCCCGATTATGATATTAAACAAGTTTATACCTGCCCTGCGGATTATGATGGAGATGGGAAAGCAGATATGTCTATGAAATGTCACAATATTTTAAAAGGATGGTATTTAATAAATTATTCATCAACTGGGTTTGATACAGATTGGGATATAAAAGGTGAATGGTATGGTGGAGATACAGCACATCCAACACCTGGAGACTATGATGGAGATGGTAAGGATGATATGTCTGTAAAAGCAGACTGGGGTAGTTGGTATATTGATTTTTCAGATATTGAAACATATGGTGATGATGGAATTGATGTAACATATGAAGGGTTTGGGGATGAATTTTGTTTTCCAACTCAAGCAGATTATGATGGAGATGGGATTACGGATTTATCTGTCAAATGCGATAACATCAATTTAGGAGAATGGTATATTGATTATTCTACAAATGGTTTTGGTGATAGATGGGACTTCTTAGGAGAATGGTACGGTAATCAAGGAGCAATACAAGCACCTGCCGATTACGATGGTGATGGAAAAGATGATATCGGTATTAAAGCATCGTGGGGTAGTTGGTATATTGATTACTCAGATATTGAAACATATGGTGATGATGGAATTGATGAAATATATGAAGATATTTATGGCGACATCACGTACGAACCCATACCAGGTGATTATGATGGAGATGGTAAATCTGATCTTGTAGTTGCAAATAAATGCACTAATTTTAACGCAATAGATAATAATTATGCTTACTCCTGTATTTTAAAGATTGATTATTCTGCAAATGGATTCGGATTAATTGATAAAGAGTTATTGTATAGTTTGGGGAATCGACAAGCAGCAGATTTTGATATTTTTTTAACAGCTGATGATTATGATGGAGATGATGTGATTGATTTTTCAGTATTTTTTGATAATAATTGGTATATAGATTTTACTGTTAACAATTATGCAAAAAAAGGAAAGGGTGTTATGCCTACCGTGCAGAATGTAGTACAAGATTGTAATTTGAAACAAAACTATCCAAATCCATTTAATCCTGTAACGGTTATAGAATATACAATACCTATTGATGCAGATGTCCAGATTGTAATTTACAATGCAAAAGGTGAAGTAATCAGTAATTTAGTAAAAGGACATAAAATGGCAGGAATTCACCAAGTGAGTTTTAATGGAGTTAATCATAATTCAGGATTGTATTTTTACAGTTTGAGTGTTAATAATAAGATTCAAAGCATAAAGAAAATGTTATTGGTAAAGTAAGTAAATTAGAGAATTATTATGATTCTAATGTATCACAATATTGATGATGTTGCGGCTTTTAACACTGTATCAATGAAGAATTTAAGTCAGCAGCTTAAATTTGTTAAAGCGAATTTTGACATCGTTGATATGGATACGTACTTAAAAACAATCAATAAATCGAATAGTAATAATGTTGTTATATCAGTTGATGATGCTTATGTTAGCTTTGAAAATTTCTTCGTTCCATTACTAGAACAGCTTAATATACCCGTAATATTATTTGTTCCAGTTAATCACATTGCTAAATATAATATCTGGGATGAAGGTAAAAAAAGGATAGAAATACTTAGTCGGGAAAAGATCAAGTTAATATCACAAAACAAATTTGTTACAATAGGTTCTCATGGCTTGACACATAGTAGATTAAGTAAACTTGAAGATGAAGATATCAAGAATGAAATTGTAAAGTCTAAGTATGAATTAGAAAAATTGATAGCTGGAGAGATTAAACACTTCAGCTATCCGTTTGGACAAATGAATGACTATAACAAATTAGCTATAGAAACTTTAAAGAAATCAGGTTATAAATCTGCTTGTTCTACAAGATTTAGGAACAACAATTATAACAATAATCTATATAATTTGTTTCGGGTAGAGGTTGAGCCATCTGATAATATGGAATTGTTTAAAAAAAAGTGTAATAATCATTACCATTTTAAGTATTTCAAAAGGCTAATAAAAGAAAATATGTTAAAGATGAAGTTAATTAAATAAGAAAAAAAAGAAACTATGAAAGATCAAAAAGTAAAGAATTATTATAATGAAGTTGCAGATGAGTATAATGATATGTTCTATGTCAGGAAAGATGAATATCCACCCCTCAAATATAGGCATAAGTACATTTTCAATATGATAAGTAAAGAAATTATAAATCAAGAATGTAAAATTCTAGATATTGGATGTGGCCCCGGTGAGATGTGTATTAATTTAGCGAAAAAATATAATGATATATATGGTGTAGATATTTCTGAAGAGATGATCAGAATCGCAAAGAAAAAAACAGAAAATTTAGATCTTAAAGGAAGCATTACATATGAAGTTGGTGATATTGAGAATCTCAACTATGAAGATTCTTTTTTTGATGCAATTATTTGTTCAGGTGTTGTGGAGTACCTTCATAACGATGAAAACTGGGTGAAAGAGTTGAAGAGAATACTTAAATCTAATGGAATACTTATCATAAATGTTACAAATAAATATGCAATTCGAAGGATGACCCTCCCATTATTAAATTATTTGAAGAATTTAAAAGTGATTTTTAACCTATTTAATTTCGTAAAAGAGAAAATATTGAGAAAAGAAAAATTAAATAGATTTCCTTTCATTCCTCGCGATCATTCTCCTAAACAATTTGATAAATTCCTTTTAGAGAATGGATTTAATAAAGTTTTTCATAATTATTTTGATTTTTCAATTTTTCCATATCCAATAGATACACTGTTAAATTTTGTTTTACTTCCCCTAAGAAAAAAGATGGAAAAATATTCATCTTTAGATGCAAAATACTGGGGTAATGGTTATATTGTGATGTGCAGAAAAATAAATAATTAATAAATAGTATTTACAATCAACTTTCTTTAGGTAAAAATTGAAAATCAAAAATAATATTATATTTTCTGTCTTTGATCCATTGTTTCACGAATATAGAGGGTTTAAGGTTGCATGTTCTTTCGAGAAAAAAGGTTGGAAGTCAATAATAATCGGTACAAAATATTCTAATGCTAAATTATTAGGATGGAATAATATTCAGACAGATAGGATAAGAATATTTACAAGATTACCTTTATTTGTTAATATGATTGTTTTCTGGATAAAGCTTTTTATGAGTCTAATGATAACGAAAGCTGATATTTTGTACAGTCATGATATTTTTCCACTATTACCAGTTTATTTAGTTTCAAAGTTTAAACGAATTCCTTTTGTTTATGATGCACATGAGTTTTGGCATGGTAATAGCCAAGTTGAGAATAGACCTTTAGCTAAATGGTTTTGGACATCATATGAAAGAATATTTATAAAAGCTGCGAAAAAAGTTATTACTGTATCCGATTCTATTGCTCGTGAACTTGAGAGTATCTACAAAATTGATAAAGTAAAGGTGTTTACAAATTTACCAATGATTAAAGAAATTCCAAAAGATAGAAAACTTCTCCACAATTCTCTCAAACTTTCCAAAGATAAAAAAATAGTTTTGTATCAAGGGCGTTTCCTTGTAAACAACGGACTTGATACCATTGTCAAAGCATTTCAGAATGTTACAAAGAAAGCGGTATTGGTATTTGTTGGAGAGGGATCTGAAAAACCAAAACTTGAATCTATCATCAATGAATTGGGAATGGGAGATCGAGTATTTTTCATTGGTCCATTCCCACATGACGAACTTATAAATTATACTGTTTGTGCAGACATTGGACTATGTTTGATTAAAAATAGCGGTAAAAGCTTTTTCTATTCAACACCAAATAAAATGTTCGAATTCATTCAGGCAGGTGTACCTCAAATAGCATCCAATTTTCCTGAAATGACTAAAATTGTCAAAGCATATGAAGTTGGTGAAGTAATTGATCCTGAGAACAAAGGGTTGATAACTGATACAATCAATTTAATGCTTTGTGACGTGCAAAAAATGGTTAAGTTTAAGCAGAATTGTGAAATTACTCGTCAAGAGTTAGTTTGGGATAGCATTGAAGAAGAATTGGTCAATTATGTGGTAAATAACTAATTTTTTATTAGTGACTTTAACAAGTTTAATTCTTATCTTTTAAGTAATAAATTATTAATAATTAAATAAAAATAGTGGATAGAATGGATAAAAAATATTTAAACAAAGTAAATATCATAACCATATCCAGAGTGCTTTTGACAATAATCGGTGTATTATTGATCTTCAGTGGAAATATTAAGCTTCTTGTGATAGCATACATTATTATGAGTTTATCTGAAGTATCTGATATAATTGACGGGTATGTTGCAAGAAGAGAAAACTTGGTGACAGATCTTGGTAAAATACTGGATCCTTTATCGGATTCAATATCAAGGTTTTTCTACTTTTTTGCTTTAGCTTACCATGGTCTATTTCCAATATGGTTTATGGTGTTTTTCTTTTTCAGAGATATAATAGTGGCCTATGTTAGAATTTTTGCATCCTTTTCGGGCACTGTCCTTAGTGCGCGATTTAGCGGTAAGCTTAAAGGAGCTGTTCAATTTGGTGGGCAATATTTACTTATGTATGCATTGATGATAAATGTAATACAGGAAGGTGGAATTCTTTCTGATACATTCCTTTTTTGGACAGCAATAGTAGGACTAGTTTTAAACATTTCCTTACTGTTTATTTTTAAGATAAAAGGAAAACTTCTTGCTCTTATTATCGGGTTGATGATAATTTTGATCACTATGCTTTTCAGTCTGAACAGTATACATTTCTCGATCAATTATCTTACAACATTCTCAGTATCTTTCCTTGTTATTGGAGTAACACTATATTCTCTTGTAGACTATCTATTCAGCTTAGAAGGAAAAGTGAAAGCAATATATAAAATCATAGCAAGTTTTGTAATGATAGTTACTATGTTTCTGATTTCACCATATTTTCTTGATTTGATAAGTAATAAATTTGAAAGTAATGCCGAATCCATAAAGTGGAGTTCTACTGATGACTTTCATGAAACTGTAAATTATCAAAATAGAGGTATTGTCGCTATAAATAACTTTATTTTAGTCGTGTCGACTATTGAGAATAAAGAATCTAAACTTTTTATTTATAAGAATGAAAATGATACAATAGATTTTTTCAAATCATTGGATCTTCCTTCATATTTAACTCAAGTGAAAGATATAGAATTTGATGGTGAGTACCTATATGTAATTGACGATCTGTTGAACAAGGTTTATAAGTTAGATCTTCTCAAGATCATGAATGAGGATGTTTTTGAAGTTGTTGAAGAATACAGCACTGGATTTACTTCGTCAGCAACTCTCGCTACTGTTTATTTTAACAATGAAAAATTCATTGTCATCAATGATTATATATACTCTGGATATTTATATTTCTGTAAATCTGATTTTTTAACTGAAGGTAAAACACTTAAAAGTCAGACAAGTTTTAAAATTAAAAGTGAATTCTATATAAAAAACCTATCCTGTGTTGGAAACGATCTTTATGTTTTATCTAATAAGATAGCCAAAGATTTAATCTATAAAATAGACGTTGCAAAAGCAATTTATAATGGAAAATTACAACCTGCAATAGAAAGAGTTATTTTATCACCTGATTCAGATCTTAAAGGTATTAGTATTTTTGATGATAAATTGATTTCTTATGGAAATAGAAGTAAGAAGGTGTTCATTAGTGAATAAAATTGTGTTCAGCGATTTTGATGGAACGATTACAAGTAAGGATTCTTATATCAGATCTCTTTTCTTTTATTCATCAATATTCAAGATTATTCATTCTCTACCTGGGTTAGTATTTAATTTAATTAAATTTTTTCTTAGGAAGATCTCGAGAAATGATATGAAGGAATACAGTTACGGGAAATTTTTCTCAGGAGTATCAAGATTCTCCATAAATGAAAAAAATAAATTATATATAAAAAAGATAAAATTTAATGATAAAGTAGTGAAATTATTAAAAAAACTTAAATCAGATGGATTTAAAATTATATTAGTTACAGCTTCTCCGGATACTTATATGGGATATTTTGCTAAAGAGCTTGGTTATGATGGATTAATATGTACCAGAGTTGAAGAGAAAGATGGAAAACTAACCGGAAAATTATTTGGTATGAACTGTAACAATGAAGAGAAAGTAAAAAGGATTAAGGAATCGGAATATTATTCTGATGGATCAGAGATTGTTACACTGGGTAATTCAAAAGGTGATCATGCAATGTTGAGACTATCTGATGAATATTATTATGTGATCAATGGAGAACCTGTTAAAAATGCAAAGTTAAACTAACTTGAGAATTGTATGGTGAAAATAAAAAGCTCTAAATTAAAAACTATATTCGATAATTTGAAGAAGAATAATATCGCTGTTATTGGTGATGTTATGCTTGATGTATATTATTGGGGTGATACAAGTAGAATTTCTCCTGAAGCACCAGTTCCGGTCATTGATATTACTCATGAAGAAATCAAACCAGGCGGAGCTGCGAATGTAGCTTTGAACATAAAATCTATTGGTTCTAAGACTTGCTTGTTCGGAATAATTGGGAATGATCTATACGGATCTAATTTTGTCGAAAATTTGCGAAATCATGACATAAATATTGAAAATATCAGTATTGATCCTACCAGACCAACTACAGTAAAAACTAGAATACTAGCTTCAAGTCAACATGTTATACGTTTTGATAAAGAGGATAAAAATTTTATAGACAGTAAACTTGAAAAGAAGATTATTAAAGATTTTGAGAAAAATGTTAAAAATATAAACGGCGTGATACTTCAAGATTATAACAAAGGTATGTTAACTCCTGCAATAAATAAAAAGATTGTCAAACTTTGTAACGAAAACAATATTATAGTGACAGTAGATCCTAAGTTAAATAATCTCTCCAGTTTTAAAGGGGCAACTTTATTTAAACCAAATCTTTTTGAAGCAGAAAAAATATTAGGAAGAAAGATCACGACTGAAAAAGACATTGAAAAGGCAGGATTGGATCTTATAAAAAAGCTGGACTTTAAGCATGTTGTTATAACTTTAAGTGAAAAAGGAATAGCTTTATTCACAAAAGGTAAAAAGATGAAGATCATTCCTGCAAAAGCTATGAAAATATCAAATGTTTCAGGAGCTGGAGACACTGTTATAGCTTCAATTACTGCATTTATGTGTGCAGGTGCTACATTTGACCAGGCTTGTACAATTGCGAATTACGCAGCTTCTTTGGTAGTTGAAGATGTCAGCATTGTACCAGTTGATCCCGATGATCTTTTAAAGAGACTGAAGAATTCAGGAATTATAGTAAAAGGATAAATAATATGATAGCTGATTTAAATAAAATATCAAAGATTGTCTTTGAATTGAGATCTGCAGGTAATAAGATTGTTTTTACTAACGGAGTTTTTGATATTCTACATAGAGGGCATGTCGATTATTTAAAAGAAGCAGCAACTTTTGGAGATGTTTTGATCGTTGGAGTTAATAGTGATAATTCAGTGAAAAGACTGAAAGGAGATGATAGGCCAATAAATTCAGAAGTTGACAGAGCATTTCTTTTAAGTGAACTAAGATCTGTTGTTCATGTAATTATATTTGAAGATGATACACCAATAGAATTAATTAAGTCTATTAAACCTGATATTCTAGTAAAAGGTGGAGATTACGATCCATGTGTTACTGATATTACAGATGCTAAATATATTATGGGATCTGATGTAGTTACAGAAAATGGTGGGGAAGTTAAGATAGTTAATTTAACACCGGAAAGATCAACTACGAAGATAATTAATAAAATGAGGAGTAATACATGAACTTGCACTGCAAATTTATAGATATTGCGAAAAAATACAAGAAAAGAACAGCTATTATAGATAATGCAACTGGACAAACTTATACTTATGGAAAACTACTAATAGCGTCATTATTGCTTTCCTCTTTTGTTAAAAAAATAATGACGAATTTGTTGGTATTATGCTCCCAAAAACAGCAGGGGGATTTATTACGACATTAGCAGTTTTATTTTCAGGAAAAATACCTGTAATGATTAATTATTCTATGGGTGCTGAAAAAAACATACATTTTGCAATGAAGAAAGGACGTTTTTCAAAGGTTGTAACATCAAGGAAATTCATCGAGAAGATAGGATTAAAACCTATGAAAGAGATGATGTTTTTAGAAGATGTTATTGGATCTGTCTCAATATTAAAAAAAATCACTGCTTTGCTTAAATCTTTTGTTCCTAAATTGTTTGTTTCTAAGAAAAAGAGTGATGATATTGCGGTGTTATTATTTACAACCGGTAGTGAAAAGGAACCTAAGGGCGTAATGTTATCTCATGATAATATCATATCAAATGTTGAAGCAATTCAGCAAGAGTATTTTATCGATAGTCAAGATGTCTTTGCGGGTGTCTTGCCACTTTTCCATATTTTCGGATTAACTACTTCGTTCTTTTTACCTTTGCTATCAGGTTCTGCTGTAAATACTTTTGCAAATCCACTAGAATATCAAAGTGTTGCTAACGGGATAAAGAAAAACAAATGTACAATTATTACGGCTACACCAACTTTTATTAGAGGTTATTCACAAAAATCTAAAGCTGGAGATTTTAAAAGTCTAAGATTGGCAATAGCAGGTGGAGATAAATTAAATAAGAACATCAAAGATTCTTTTTATAATAAGCATGGTATAGATATACTTGAAGGTTATGGTGCTACTGAAACCAGCCCGGTAGTTTCAGTTAATCGTTCAGATAATAATAAATTTGGAAGTATTGGACAACCTTTACCAGGAGTAGATGTGAAAATAGTTAATATTGATACTGATGAAGAAGTAGCTACCGGAGAAGAAGGTAAAATATTAGTTAAGGGTAGATTGGTTATGAAAGGTTATTATAACGATATTGAAGAAACAACATTACATATACACAAAGGTTGGTATGATACCGGTGATATCGGTGTTATGGATGAAGATGGATTTTTGTGGCATAAAGGTAGATTGAGAAGATTTGTAAAGATAGCTGGTGAAATGGTTTCTTTAGTATCAGTTGAGAATGCGATCGAGAAACACTTGAATGATGATGAGTTATGTTGTGCGGTTGAAATTCCACACGTAACTAAAGGAGCAGAGATAGTTGTTGCCTTAACTGCACCAGTGGATGAAAAGGACATTAAGAAAAAATTGGCAAAAGAATTACCACCTATTGCAATACCAAAAAAAATAGTATATTTCTCTGAACTTCCAGTTATGGGAAATGGTAAAGTGAACTTCAGAGCAGTAGAAGATAAATGTAGAAATATGCGAGATTAAATTGATAAAAACTGGAAAGAAAATATTATTCATATTAATAATTATGCTATTATCAAGTTGCGCTTATTTTAATATGTACTTCAATGCAAAAAAAAGTTTTAATGATGCTGAAGATAAAAGAAAGATAAATAATAAGATAGATAAAGTTCTTTATGAAAATAGCATTAAGGAACTATCAAAGATACTTGAATTTTACCCAAATAGTAAATGGGTGGATGATGCTTTATTGATGATGGGACAGAGCTATTATAGACAAGAAAAATATGATAAAGCTAAAAGGAAATATGTAGAAATATTAACAAATTATCCTAATTCAGATTTAAGAAATAAAACAAAAGTATTATTAGCTGAAGTTGAAATAGCTATGAATAATTATGATGCAGCAAGTGAATTAATCGAAACAATAAAGATAAGTGATATTGATATAGATCCATTGGATTTGAAAAAATTAAATGCAGAATTGAGTTTATCACTGAAAGACACAACTAAGGCATTAAATTTGTACCTAGAAGCAGTAAATGAAAGTCAATCTCCGGGTGAAAAGATAATATTTCTAGAAAAAGCATCTTTATTGGCCGAAGAAGTAAAAGATTACAAAAGTTCTGCAAAGATCTATAAACAATTAATCAATAATGTTGAAAGCAGAGAAAAGAAATTTAAATATACTTTGAAATATTCCAATGCATTAGAGAAAAAAGGTTATACTGATAGTGCATTAGTGATAATAGAAAATATCCTTAGTAACGAAGAGTATGATGAGTATTCACTTGAAGGTGACATCAAATTAGGTGAATTATATTATTCTTTGGGTGAGTATCAAAAATCATATGACAAATTAGATGAAATCTTGAGGACGAATAAAAAAAATAGAGACAATGGACCTTTTCTTTCGGAAACAGCATTTTACATTGGTGAGTATTATTTTAATTATAAAAAAGATCTGGAAAATGCAATAACTATGTATGATTCTGCTGGGTATTATGATAGAAATAATATTTCTTATAAAGAAGCTGCAGAAAGAAAGAGAACGATCACTGAATTCCAGAGGATGAAAAAGAAGATCCCTGCTTTGGAAGTTAAAGTTGACAGTCTAAATTCAAAATTGTCAAGGATAGATAAAAAGTTAGAAGGACTTAAAGATAGTGTAACTTTTGACAAAAAAAGTAATCTGAAAATTCAAAAAAAAACATTAACAAAAGATCTATCAAAACAAACTAAAGAAATGGTTAAAAGTAAAATGTTGTTAGCAGAGAAATATCTATATGATATTTTACTTCCAGATTCGGCTGAAGTCTATCTCCGTTCGGTGTCAAGGTTCAAAGGTCTTCCACATATTTCCTCAAAAGCATTGTTGATGTTGTTTAAAATGGATACTATAAAATATATTGGATTTCCGGATAGTATATTAAACGATTATCCAAATACATTAGCTTCAAATGCAATAAGAAAAGATAGAGGATTAGAATTGATTACTGTAATTGAAGATTCTGCAAAGTTTTACTTTAATATAGCATCTGATCTGTTCTTAGATTCCTTGTACGTAGAAGCAATTGATGAGTATATGATAATAGCTAATAAGTTTGAAGACAGCCCTATTGCACCCAAAATAATGAAAGCAGCCGCACTTATGGCTGAAAATTATATAATTGATCTAGAAAAAGCAGTTGATATCTATACTGAATTAAAGCAAAAATATCCAAGAACTCCATATAGTAACTTTGCTTCGACTAAATTGACTTTAGATTCATCTCAGCAGAGAAGACAACCTAAGCAAAAGCAAAAAAGTGAAGCTGATAGATGGTATATTATGGATCGAAGAAATGACTAGATGGTATATTATGGACCGAAGAAATGATTAAATTAACTAGGAGAGAAATAATGAAAAAAATTACACTAGTAATATTTTCAATGATATTGTTAATGTTGTTCGTAACAGGTTGTGAAGATGATGAGATTACATATCCTCCCAAGACCAATAGGTTAGAAGTTACACTTGGGTTGCAGGGAGGATATGAAAAACCGATATTAGCTAAGGATAACATTCAAATTACGGAATCTTCTGAAAATGTTTTTGTTTTTACAGCAGAAGATGAAGCTAACGCAGTAGTATTAGAGGAATGGAAAATCGGATTCAAGTTAGATCCTGTTTTACTTCAAGATCAAGAACAAGTTATACTTATTAGTGACGATAATATCTATAATTATATAAGGTTTAATACACCTGGAGATGATGGTATTAATGACTATTTAATAGAAGAAGGTGATTTAAATGACGATATTACGAAAATTGTAATAACAAAATATATTCCAGGGGAAGAAATTCAAGGTGAATTCTATGGAAATATACATGAAGTAAATACTAATTCTAATGATTCGTTAATATTTGGTTTCTTTCATACTTTTAATTTTGTAGATAAATAGGATATTTTATTTATCTCTTTGAATAATAGCTGTACAGGATGCACTTAATATTGCCATTGTACAGCTTTCTTTTTTTATTAGCTCTACCAAATATCTCTTGAAAATGATCGTGGGCAGTGAAAATGGATTTACCGAATTGATCATTTTGGGATATTGAATCTTTAAACGTTTTGTATAGACCATCAAGTGAATCTTTATCACCTAATCTTTCTCCATAAGGTAGATTTGTAATTATAGATCCCTTTTCATTGCTGAAATTAAAATCAGCGATATCTTTCTGATCATAGTTTATCATTGTATTCAGCTCTGCATTCTCAGAGTTGAGCCTTGCGTATTTTATAACTTTCGAGTCAATGTCATAACCATATAGATCAAGTTTATTCTTATTCATTCTACTAAATGCTTCATCTACAGCTTGTTTCCATATTCCCTTATCAATAAAATCCCAATTCATCGCTAAAAAATGTCTATTTAATCCGGGTGCAATATTTTTACCAATCATTGCTGCTTCGATAAGTACCGTGCCCGATCCGCAAAAGGGGTCTATAAGTGGTGTATTAGGTCTCCAGTTAGAAAGCAATATTAATCCTGCTGCCAGTGTTTCTTTTAAAGGAGCATCACCCGTATTGAGCCGATAGCCTCTTTTGTAAAGAGCAGTGCCAGAAGTATCTAAAGTGACGATAGCTTTATTATTTTCTAATATGATCTCAATTGGGAATTTTGTGCCATCTTCAGTGAATTTTTCTACTTTGTAAGACAGTTTCATCTTCTCAATTATAGCTTTCTTTGTAATTGATTGACAAGCAGGCACTGATGATAATTTTGATTTCTTAGATCGACCATTAACATGCATGATACCATTCACTGGTATCATGTCTTGCCAATTTATTTTATAAACACCTTCAAAAAGCTCATCAAAATCATTTGCAGGAAACTCTGATAATTTTAAATAGACTCTGTCAGCGGTTCTTAAAAAAATATTTGTCCGGGCAATTCCTGATTCATCTGATTGGAAAGTTATTCTACCGTCCTGGACATTTAAGTCATTATATCCTAATCCAAGTAATTCTTTTTTCAAAACTGATTCAAGTCCGAAAGTACAAGTTGCAATTATATTATATTTCATTATCGTAGGTCCCAGAGGTTAAATAAATAAGTCATTATATGAATTGCCCCGACTTTGGTTCAGTTTTAACCATGATCTCATGAGAACATTTCATAGCTTCCAAGTGTTCCATAATCTCTTCTCGAATATTAGGTGCGAATATTTCTTCATCAGGTTCTAATTCGATCACAATATAGACATTTTGGCCTTCGATCTTTATTCGGGAAACATTACCATTATCAATAATATTTATTCCATGCTTAGGGTGCATAATATCTTTTAAAACATTTATTAAAGCTTTTTCAGTAAGAACTCTTTCTTCATCTTCTATTCTACCAATTTTTTTCTCAAATTCTCTTATAGCAGCTTTAATTCCATTGATAGCAAGAACAGAGCAGTGCATTTTGATCGGAGGTAGCCCACCTAGTTTAGTTGCAGCTTCAGATGATCCCATCATCTTTACTTCATCGATATGCTTTCCTTTAACAAGATCAGTAGCAATAGATGCGGTAGCTATATTAGATGCACAACCATATGATCTAAACTTAATATCTTCGATGATCAAAGTTTCAGGGTTGATCTGTAAAGTATAGTTTACCATATCTCCACACGCCGGGCTTCCTTCGGTAGCTTCAGCATTAGCATTTTCTAATGTTCCAAGGTTATGTGGTTTTGTGAAGTGATCAATTGTTTCTTTTGTGTATTTTAGTGCCATCTTATTACTCCTCTTCCATGGGTTCAAGATGTTGAACCCTTACGGATTTACTTTTTATAGAATGTTTTAGCGTCTTTATTTATAAGTTCACTATGTTCTTCAGGAACAAATGAACTCATACTTCTCAATATTTCAACAACTTCTTTCATGTTTTTAATTACAGTATCAACTTCTTGCTCAGTTGTATATTTTGAAATAGTGAATCTTATAGATCCATGTGCTTGTTCATGTACAAGACCGATAGCTGTTAAAACATGTGATGGTTCTAATGTTTTAGAAGAGCAAGCTGATCCTGATGAAACACAAATATTTCTTAGTGATAAATGCATTAATATTGCTTCACCTTCGATATACTGGAAAGTAATGTCAACATTGTGTGGTAATCTCTTGTCTAGGTTATCTCCATGTGCTCCATTGTAAAAAACATGATCAATTTCTAAAAGTCCATTTGCTAATTGATCTCTTACCTTGATCAAATGTGCAGTATTTTTTTCCAGATCTCTGTAAGCTATTTCAGAAGCTAAAGCAAAACCCATGATAGCTGGAAGGTTCTCAGTTCCTGATCTTAATCCAAATTCATGAGCTCCACCATCAATTAACTTTTTAAGTTTAACACCTTTTTTTATATAAAGAGCTCCAATACCTTTAGGTCCATGATTCTTATGAGCATTAAAAGTCATAAGGTCTATATTTTCATCCTTAACATCAATTTTCATTTTACCAAATACCTGAGCAGCATCTGTATGAAAGAAAACACCTTTATCTTTACAGATCTTACCGATCTCTTTTATATCTTGAATTGTTCCGATCTCAAAATTTCCGTAAATTACCGATACAAGGATAGTTGTCTCTCTTATCTTAGATTTTAAATCTTCAATATCTAAGAAACCTTGTTTATCAACTTTAACTTCTTCAACTTCAAATCCATCTGTTTTTAATCTGTGAGCAACTTCTTTAACAGATGAATGTTCGATAGATGAAATAAGTATATGCTTACCTTTTTTCTTATAATAACCAGCAATGCCATTTATTGCCATATTATTTGATTCAGTTGCTCCAGAAGTAAATATAACTTCTTCAGCTTCAGCATTAATAAATCCTGCAATAGTTTCTCTTGCTGAAATAATATTATCATCAGCTTCAATTCCTAATGCATGAAGAGATACAGGATTACCATAACTGGTTTTATAGAATTGCATCATATGATCAAGAACTTCATCATCAATCCTTGTAGTATCTCCGTTATCGAAATATATTATTTGGTCTTCACTCATTTTTTTATTCCTCGTCGTTATTGAACTATCTAGTGAAATTTAGATAATAATGATTACAATTTATATGATAAAGAACATCATACAACTATATTTTTTAACATTTTTAAATAAAGGTCAATTATTTTCTCTCCATATAAAACAGATAACATTATACCTATAGCTAAATAAGGTCCGAACGCTAATCTTTCCTTATAAAAATATATTCTGAATAATGAAGCATTATATAATGATTTTACCGAGTTTATTTCAATAGGATTACTTTTCATTACTTTATATAACTTCTCATAAGTATCTTTACTTTCCTTGAAGTAAAAATCTTTATAGTAAACAAAAGCCATTTCACTTAATATAGTTTGAGCTGTTTTGCTGTTACAATTTTTGATAAATCCTTCGGCATATTCAAAGATCAATTTTTGCTCTGCAGTATATCCGTTAAGTTGGAATAGTCTATTGTATGAAAGGATGAAATCTACTTTATCAGTTTCATTTTTTAGTGAACTGTATTTTTTCTTAATTTTTTCAATAGAGATGATCTTTAATTCTTCAAGGAGATATTTCTTATTTTTAGTTAATAATGCTTTGAATTTTTGGTCAGCATTGAATAAGAGTAGTTCATAGTTATCCTTTATCGAATCATAACCTATCAGGTCTTCTGAGATAACTGTTTTAATATTTTCTAATAACTTTGAATTATTAAGATCGATCAATTTTATTATTTCTTCAGCATCGTACTTATCTTTTATAGCCAAGTATCGAAAAAATAATCGTAAAACTGTTATGTTTTTTATTTTTTCACTTTCGATAAGTTCACTGATCTCATCTCTGAGAGTTTTGTAAGTATCATCATTAAAATTATAAAGCAGTTGTAATTTTAACCCTTTGAGATCTATTTCATCATCAATATTGTTCAATTGCAATTTAGATTCGTATTTTTCTGCAGATACTTTTAATTCTAAGGCCAGTTTCTTCTTCTTGAATAAATTTATCATTGAAGGTATTGAATATGAGACAACTGCGATGAATGATCCAAATATAAAGGCTAAGAATATTAATTTTGGACCTAAGATAAGTCCTGAAAATCCTAATAAATAAAGATCTCCACCACCCATTGCATCCTGTTTATAGATCATTTTACCGATCAACTGGATCAAGAATAAGATGCCAAATCCTGTTAAAGCACCAAGAAGTGAATACATCCAATTTATAGTTAGAATATCATTAATGAATAAATTCATGATAATACCAATTGAACCTATTGCCAATAATGTATAATTAAGACCGTAAGGAATACTGTATGTTTTGAAATCAACAAGTGTGATACAGAGCAGGGTGTAGGCTAAAGGGATATATATTATAAGTTTTAATGATGGTCCAAAATAGAAAAATAGTCCCACTGTTATTAAACCGGTGATGAGTTCAATGATCGGATATTCTATTGAAATAGGTAGTTTACATTTTCTGCATTTACCTCTTAAGAATAACCAGCTGAGTACTGGAATATTGTCGTACCATTTTATTACATAACCACATTTTGGGCAAGCAGATGGGGGAGAGACTATTGAAAGACCATTAGGCACTCTATAGACAACTACATTTAAGAATGAACCGAAGATCATTCCGAACAATAGGTAAACATACCATGATGAGAAAAGAAGTTCGAAAGTTTGCTGCAAAGAGTTTATTAACATAAATTTATGCCTGAGTATTATTATATATTCATTATAAGGAAAGTATTAAAATAAAATGATATTTTGAATGTTTATTATCGAATTTTCCATCTAGTTTCTCTCCACTCTTTTTGTTCTTCTTTAGAATGGAATGTCCAAGCTACAATTCGACTAGATTTATTACCGGTTCCCATGGGAATCGTTTTGATCTGATTAGCTTCAATTTTCTCTAATGATTTATAAATTCCTTTTAGATTAGATTGTTTTGATACTAAAGTTGAAAACCAATAACAGTTTTTAGAGAATTTTTTACTTTCTCTTATCATATTAAGTATAAATTTATATTCTCCACCATCAGTAATAAGTTCATTACTAATTCCTGCAAAATTGAGTTTAGGTATTTTTACTTTTTTCCCTGATAGATTCTTAATTTTTCTTTGAGTGCCTTTTTGTGCATCTTCAGCAGATGAATGAAATGGGGGATTACAGATAGTTATATCAATTTTCTCTTCTTTGCCTATTATCCCAGAAAAAATAGATTTTAAATTGTATTGTATTCTACACTCAATCTTATTTTTTAGTGATGAATTAGAATTGATAATATTCTTTGATGATTCAATCGATTTTGGATTTATATCAGATCCAATAAATTTCCAACCATATTCTGTAACTCCAATTATGGGGTAAATACAACTTGCCCCTACTCCAATATCTAAACAAGTAACTTTATCACCCGTTGGAATCATTGGAATTGTATCAGAATTATTTTCGCTTAATAAATCAGCAATATGGTGAATGTAATCTGCTCTTCCAGGTATTGGAGGGCATAAATTTTCATCAGGGAAGTCCCAATTCTTTATTCCGTAATAATGGTTTAGTATTGCTTTGTTTAGGACTTTTACTGCAATTGGATTTGAGAAATCAATCGAATCATCCCCATATTCATTTGGCTTTACATAATTTTTCAATTCAGGATTAGAGATCATCAAAGCACTTAAATCATATCTTTCTCGATTTTTGTTTCGAGAATGCAATCTTGATTTTTCTTGTTTACTATTTTTTGATGACATTATTTCCTTTATGCATTGTTTTATCAGTATGCACAAAATATCGTAAAATTGTACAGAGGTCAAGGATGAAAATTGCTGGTGTGGGGAAGTTCGGACTGATAGATGATTACGTTAGTGTCATTTTGCTAATGTTATGGGTCTGTTTGTTTATATTTCGTGAATATTTTACAAAGTATTTCGATTATATCTAAGCTTCAAATTTGTTTTCTACATCCATGCTAGTATGAAGGATTCTAATAATAACAATGAAGCCAGCTGAATTATATTTGTAAAATACCAGATGAGATTTTACTCTAGAAACTCTATAGCCTTTTAAAATGTGATCTGCAATACTACCTGCTGTAGGATTTTCTGAAAGAAAAAATATCTCATTCATTATTAGATCATAGTATCTGTCAGCTTGTTCGAGAGACCAGTTCTGAAAAGTATATAACCAGATATTTTCTAGGTCGGAACCTGCTTTTTCGGTTATTTTGAATGATTTCATTAGGCGTTGTATTTTTTGTGTAGTTCTTTTAAATGTTTTTTTGGTGTGAAATTTTCAATAATTCCACTATTTTCACCTTCAACTAGAGCATTTCTTAACGCTTCAAGTTTTTGTTCTTCAGTTTCGAGAAGTCTAAGACCCGCCCTTACAATCTCACTTACAGACTTATACCTACCTGATCTAATTTCTTTTGTCATGAATTGTTGAAAATGATCACCGATGTATAGGGAAGTATTTTTACCCATGCTTTCCTCCATGTATTCTTAATATAAGTATACCAAAAGTTGGTATATAATGCAATAAAAATTTTGTAAAACAATTCAGGTTCATTTTCAGCAAAGCTACACAACGGATATGGCAAAAAGCAGTGAAATACAATTCCTTATAAATCATTGCTGTTTTGCCAATGTTATCATCTGTCGCAACTCGATCCTTTAAAATCTCTTTACAAATTGAGCCTATTTAGTTTTCTCTTTATCTTCTTTAATCTCAGGAAGTTCTAAAATTTCTTCATCTCTCCAAATAAGTTTATCATATTCTATATCTTTTTCATCTATTATCATTTTACTTGTATTAGCAGCTACGATATAGTAAAACTTTTTATCTATTTCAACACTCTTCTGCCATTGTGTACTTGCTGTAAAAGTTCCTAAAGTGTCTAAAGTAAATCCCCCGTAAGGATCTTCAGATACATAAATTTTGTACTCAGATGCTTCTACAACTGTATCCCAGTCTAATGTTACAGTAGAATCATTTTCCATTGTTATTTGCACATTCTCAGGTGCTGTTAATATTGAAGATGTGCCTGACCAAGTAATGCTGTAAGTGTCTGATATTATTTCATTTCCTACGATATCTTCTATCGTAAACACTATATCTCCGTTACATTCATGATTTCTTGCAAGTATTGTTCCTGTATAGTTATATGAATCCTTTGTAGGTGTTAATGTTATTGTACCACTATCTCCTTCTATTGTGTAATCAGCTACAGCACTTGATATATCGGATTCGTCATTAAATTCTAAATTTAAAATCATATCCTCGTCAACAAATGCAGAATTTCCAAACACAAAATCTATATCCGGAGAATCCATATCAGGTATTGCATAAACTATTATATCATCTAATGCATATGTTGTACTATTGCAAGAAGATGCTGGATTATTATAGTTATGATGCCATCGTAATTTTATCGTTTGCCCTGAATAGGGACTTAGGTCATAATTAAAATCAAGCCATTCTCTATTAGCAGTATTTAACATTTCAGTTTCTCCCAATGGATTGCCAGATGCATCGCATACATCAAAATATAGAAAACTAAAAGTTGCGGGATCATCCATTTTTTTAAAATATATCCTATTCGCTAGTTTTGTTTTGTTTAAAGAGCTATCCGGTACAGTAAAAGCAGGTGTGAATAGTTTATATCCTATTGTTGTTGAATAAGTAGATAATGATTTTGCACATTTGCCTTCAACTCCTGTAGGATCGTTACCTATATACCATCCTGTATAAGTGATTGGTGGAAATTCATAGGAAGTAACCGTCCAACCTTCTGCTGTCAAATCTGTAATTTCTTCAAAATCTTCATGTAGGATTACTTCTACTATCATAGCACCTGATGTAGTATTACAATTGGGATCTCCTAATATCTCTGCTTTTATACTATGTCTTTTTCCTGTTATTTCAGTAGTACTTAGCGTACTTAAATCCCAATAATATACCCACAAGCTATCTTCAAAAACTATATCCCCTTGATCTACATATACATCATCTATCTTTATTTTAATTTCAGGATAGCCTCCAACTAATTGTGGTACTTCAACTTTGACTTCAAGCGTATCGGTTATGGCACCTTTTTCAGAAGGTTCTACAAAGTAAAGGCTGTCAGGAAGTGGTGATATTATTTTAGGTACGGCTTTAATTTTTAAAAAACAGGAATCTATGGTAGTTCCTTCGGAGTAGGTTGTTTCTGCTATTAAAACATAGAGGCCAGTATCTTGAGAAGCTGTTTCAAAATCAAAAATATAGGTAGAATCAGCTGCAGTTGGTTGATTTGTAGTCGTAAATAATGTTTCTACAGTATTCGCAGGCTTTTTTTTTAGAATGAACTTAAAACCAGTTATTGGATTTAAACTTGTAGGTTCCGTATTATTCGTAACTATTGCTTTTAAGCTAAGTGTATCACCTAGTGAAACAGTAATATTATCCTCAGATGGTTCTACTAGAGCTGTTGAGCCGATAACATGGTAGAAGGTAATGTAGTTGAAAGGACTTTCCCCACCAATATAGTCTATCCAGCCACCAGTATTCAAAGTTTTTCCTATTTGTGGTTCAGAATGACACCCAAATCTGGTATTGATTCCATTTCCTTCATGATTTATTATTGTATGTTGCCAGTTATCACCTCCGCTTTGTCCCATTAATGCTATGTCACCAGTTCTGAACCAAGATGGAATCTGACCATGAGGATCATCTTGCCATTCTGGATGTTGTGAGAAGTCTATAACAGATGACTTTATATCATCTATCTCAGCAGTTAGAAATGTATTTAGATCATCGCAATTTACTATCGTTGTTTCTCCACATGGGTGATTTGTAATGATACCAGTTGCTGAGGTATTGCTTAAATCAAAACCACCTGCAATTAAACATTGAGAGCCAAAGTTTGCACAATCTGCCTCATCGGAATTGTAATAAGCTATTTTATAATCAGCATTATTGTAATCATCCCCCTCTTCTGGTCCCCACCATTGTTCGCAATATGACTTAGAACTGTCAGGTTTCCATATCGCTAGATACTCTTTACTAAGCTTGATTGATTTTGAATTTTCAAAATAATTAAAACTTCCATCTTTGTTATTTTCAAATTTTTTGAGATATCTTTGTAATCTTTTTTTCAATCGCCCAGACGGATTTTTAGAAAGTAAATTATTAAACAATTCTTTGATTTCATATTCATATTTCTCGTCGTTGATTTTATGCAAAGCTCCTGTAGCCATAGCTTGCATATCTTCTCTGCATTGATCTAGTTTTTCCTTACTAGGATTCTCCCATTCTTTTTTTGATCCACCAGTTATACCATTAATGTATCTTGCTCCATTTGTTATATCCCAATTATCTATATTAGTACCAGTAGCATAATACTTCAACAATGTAAATATTTCATCATCCATATATTCCAATCCGGCTAATGCTCTGCATGAACTAATCTGAATACTTGGGTCATTGGATTTAAACAATTTTTTTAATTGTCCTATTGAGCCCTCTTTTGTAAATATATGCTTGTTACCAAGTATATCTGTATAAGTAACTGGAAATTCATTCTCGAACTTGTTAACATAAGACATATGATACATTAGTGTGTTGATTTTAAGGCTATTTTCGCCATGTTCAAGGAATGAATTTACTAAATACAAGCGAGTAAGATCGTCCTTAAAAACATATTGAATCCAACTTGTGCTGCCTCTTTTTGGAATTTCTTTATTGTTTTTCTGTAAAGTAGCAATTCTTCTAAGAAAATTTTCCTGTTTCTGAGTATATTTTACAATATTTGCATCGTTTCCTTTTGACATTGCTAAAATCGGAAATAATAACATTAGCAATAATATTGTAATTAATAATTTTTTCATCTTCGTTCCTCCTGTTTGATTAGTGATTTTTTCTTCTCTCGTATCATTTGCTTTATTTTTCATTTCACCGCATTCATAAAAAAACCACCTCCTTTAAATTAATCTATTTAGTAATGAATAGCAAGTTCTACGATGTCAGTTTAACACTATTCTTGTCTGACTTAGCCCATATATTTTCCCTCAATTTCTAATTTAAACAAATAAAATACAATAAAATAGGGGGCACCGTTTTTATATTGTACCCTATAAACTGGACAGATAAAAAAAGGGGGTGTATGTTTGCAATTTTTTTATTAAACTGGTATAGATAA
>JAQIDB010000053.1 GCA_027858225.1 Candidatus Delongbacteria bacterium | reverse complement strand
CATAATCACCATTATATTGATATGGTGAAAACAAAAAGCCTTTTTCTGTATATTTTGTAAAATCTAGCTTGGCAAAATTATCAATTTTTGGAGTTTTGGTTAAATATTTAGTACAACTTAATAAAATCACAAAAACAGCAGCCATTACGATTAATTTAATATACTTTTTCATAACTAATCCTCTTTATTTAAATCGCTTTGGGGACGAATGGAAATCGTCCCCTACGAACTTATCACTTATAACTTACCACTTATCACTATCTTTATTTCCCTATGCAAAAGTTTCCGAAAATATTATTTATTATATCCATACTCGTTGTTTCACCTGTTATCTCACCAAGCGTATCAAGTGCCTGTCTCATATCAACGATAACGACTTCATTATTCTGCCCATCCTGAATCGAAAGCTTTGCCTGATCCAACTGAGCAACAGTTTCCTTTAAGATATTCAGATGACGTACATTTGAAATATAATAAGGTCTATATGTGAGTTCTTCGTCGATAACATTTTTAACTATTTTGTGTTTTAACTCTTCAATTCCTGATCCTGTTTTACAGCTAATTTTCACTGAATTTTCATCTATAAGAACATCTTCAAGGTCAGTCTTGTTATAAACTTTAATCACATTACCAGAGTAATCATCTTCAGACGGATCAGTGGAATCAATAACATGAAGAACTATATCTGATTCTTCCATGATCTTTCTTGATCTGCTGATACCTTCATTCTCAATGACATCCTCAGTATCTCTAATACCTGCTGTGTCAAAGATCCTTAATAAATAACCGTTTACTTCTATCTTTTCTTCAATGACATCTCTGGTAGTGCCTGCGATATTTGTCACAATAACTCTGTCAGATTTTAAGAAAGCATTCATCAATGAAGATTTACCTACATTGACTTCACCGACCAAAGCAACTTTAATGCCGTCTCTGAAAATCCTTCCTTTCTGATATCCCTGAATAAATTTATTTATAACCTCAACTGCAAGATTGATCTTACCTGTAATTTCATCATTTGGAGTAAAATCAAGATCTTCGTCAGCAAAATCAAGCTCAAGTTCGAGAATTGACATAAGTTCTATCAGCATGGCATTTATCTTCTTCAATTCTTCCGACAAACCACCTTTAAGCTGCTCTGTTGAGGAAATATATGCAGCATCACTTTCAGAGTTTATCAGATCTATCACTGCCTCAGCCTGAACAAGATCCATTTTTCCGTTCATAAATCTTTTCTCTGTAAATTCTCCCGGCTTAGCTTCACGGATATTCTTTTCCAGGTATAAAGCTTCAAGTATCTTCCTGACAATTATCGGAGATCCATGGCAGAATATCTCTGCTGATTCTTCACCTGTGTATGATCGACCTTCTTTGAAAAAAGCAACCGTCACCTGATCAATAAATTCACCTTCATTGATAAAATCTGTCAGATAAAGTTTACTGTATTCTATTTCATGCAATTTATCCTCAATGGACAAATATTCTGTCACTGATTTTATTGAATCACTACCAGAAAGTCTGATTACGGATATACCCGCTTTTCCCGGTGCTGATGCTAATGCTGCTATAATCATAATTTACCTGTTATATAATAATATAGTCGTGACAATATAAGATAATTATATTGTTCTTACAATTCTAATGTTATTATGTATTAATTACACATACAAAAAGGGCGTAATAAATTACACCCCTACAATTTTTTTTACTTTGTGCCTTTGTGTCTTTGTGAGAAATTTATATCGAAATGCATTGCTCTGTACGTTCAATGATTTCATCCTGAAGATCACTTCCAAGATTATTAAAATAGTCGCTGTATCCAGCAACTCTAACGATTAGGTCACCGTAGCTTTGTGGATGAAGCTGAGCATCTCGTAAAGTATCTGCATTAACAACATTGAACTGCAGATGATGCCCGTTCATTTTAAAATATGTTCGTACTAGATCTTTTATCGCAGTAACGCCTTTGGGATCGTTAAATATCTGAGGAGTGAATTTCTGATTAAGAAGTGTTCCACCTGTCTTTAAATGATCCATCTTTGAAGCTGACTTTAAAACTGCTGTAGGTCCTTTTTTATCAGCTCCCTGAACTGGTGAAATTCCTTCCGAAAGTGGCTTCCCAGCTTTTCTTCCGTCTGCTGTAGCACCTATCACTGAACCAAAATATACATGACTGGTCGTAGGTAACATATTTATCCTGTAATGACCTCCGATAGCATTAGGTCTTCCGTTGACAGAATCATAGAATGCATTGAATACTTCCTGCATCAATGAATCAGGATAATCATCATCATTACCATATTTTTTAGTCTTATTCTTTACGATACTATGAAGTACTTCATATCCATCAAAATTATCATCTATTGCTTGTATCATACTCTGCATTGTAAATCTTTCGTTGTCAAATACATGCTGCTTAATACTAGAAAGGCTGTCTGTAATAGTTCCTGTCCCAACTCCCTGGATGTATGATGAATTATATCTAGCTCCACCTGCATTGTAGTCTTTACCAGTTGATATACAATCATCTATGATAACTGAAAGAAATGGTGCAGGCATAGTTTCAGCGTAAATCTCTGCAATTTTATTACTTCCTTCGATCTTGATGTCTATGAAATATTTCAGCTGTTCTTTGAAAGCTGACATAAGTTCCTCAAAAGAACCAAAGAACATGGCATCACCAGTACCAACACTAAGCTGTTTCTCTGAAAAATTATCATAACCATTATGCAAAGTAAGATCGAGAATTTTTGTAAGATTGAAATAACCATGAAGAATATAAGCTTCTTTCCCGAATGCTCCAGTCTCAACACAGCCACTCGTTCCACCGTCTCTGGCATCTTCAA
This sequence comes from Candidatus Delongbacteria bacterium, assembly GCA_027858225.1. Lineage (GTDB taxonomy): Bacteria > UBA4055 > UBA4055 > UBA4055 > UBA4055 > WTAK01. The sequence continues at coordinate 5,950 of JAQIDB010000053.1, read as the reverse complement.
TTGACTTACCCATATTGAGCATTTCCTGGATAACCGCATCAGAGTTGAAGATGGATGGTTGACCACCACCTTTTTTTAAGATATGTAATGCTCTTTCAATGAATTTATCAGGATTTTTCTCACTGAGCTGGATATTTGAACTTGGTTGAAGTAATCTCATCTCTTCAATACAATCCAAGACCATGTATGACATTTCATTCACAGCATCTGAACCATCCGTTGTTAATCCACCTGAATTTATATTTGCAAAATCTGTATAAGTTGCACTTTCCAGTAGAGTAAATCCTACCTTGGGAGGTGCTGGTTGATTATTGAACTTTATCCAGAAAAGATTAAGCAGTTCATAGGCTGAATCTTTGGTCAAACTTCCGTCCTTTATTCCTTTTTCAAAGAACGGTTGCAGATGCTGATCCAGTCTTCCGGGGTTAAAAGCATCCCAGGTGTTAAGTTCAGTTGTTACTCCAAGATGAATGAACCAGTAAGCCTGTAAAGCTTCGTGGAAATTCCTTGGGGCATTTGCAGGAACATATTTGCATACTTCCGCTATATTTTCTAGCTCTTTTTTTCTCTGAGGATCTTTCTCTGTTGAGGCTAATTCCAAAGCCTTTTCTGAATGTCTTTCAGCGAACCTAATTATTGCGTCACAAGTGATCTCCATAGCTTTAAGCTGCTCAATTCTATCTAATTTATCAGGGTCACTACCAGCTTGGAATTTTTCTTTAGAATTTCTTATCTCTGATTTGAAATGATTGAAACCTTTAGTGAAAACTTTTTTATCAGCTACTGTGTGACCTGGAGCTCTCTGTTCCATGAATTCAGTGAAAACTCCTGCTTCGTAAGCATCCATCCACTCTTCAGACATTGTTTCAAGGATTTTGTGGCGGATCGATCTTTTTTCCCAGTACGGTTTTATTTTGTTTTTATGAATTTTATATGCATTTTTATCAACTTTAAAACTTATCTTTTCCCTGTGATTCATTACATCAAAATCTTTCTTTGTATGACAACAGAGTTCAGGAAATGTTGGTGCTCCAGCCGGGCTGTCACCTTTTTCGCCTACGATGAGTTCACCATCATTGATACAGATAGGTTTTTGCTCTAAAATATCTTTGAAAGTTAATGCTCTTAAAACAGGTGTTGAAACCTTGCCTTCATTCTTAAGATATGTATCGGTAACGATCTCTCCCCTTCCGATCCATATATGTGGAATAGCTTCTAAACTTTGTTCTCTTAATTTTTGTACTCTATCTGTAAGCAACCTATCCTCCAATAACAGTCTTAAATCCTGCAGAAACAAATTTGTTTTTTATTTCTTCGAGTCGACTTTCACTTATTGTTTCAAGCTGATCTAGCTCAACATTAATACCAAGTTTAATATATTTATTTTTTGCATATCCGTGGTATGATAAAAGATTTATTTGCTCAAAATTAATTCTTTTGAGATATTCTACAACTTCAGTAATATTTTTTTCAGTATCAGTTATACCTGGAATAAGTGGCAATCTTATAAAGATTCTTATATTTTTATCAGAAAGATATTTAAGATTTTCTAAAATCTTTTCGTTGCTTGAACCAGTGTATTTCTCGTGAAGATCGTTATCAATAAATTTCATGTCGTAAAGATAAAGGTCTACAAGATCGTTTACTTTTTCAAATACTTCTTTCGAAGCTTGTCCACAGGTATCAACAGCAGTGTGGATGTTGTTCTCATTACATTTCTTTAAAATTTTAACTAGAAATTCACTTTGCATCAACGGTTCACCACCTGAAAAAGTAACTCCCCCATTTGAAGTTTCATAATAACCTTTATCTTTCTCTATCTCTGAATAAAGATCTTCCACAGATATTTCTTCTCCGATGACTTCTATTGCATTTGCAGGACATCTTTCTGATGTTGAAATATCTCTGACACCTTTGCAAATATCACATTCTATACATTTTTCTTGATCAAATGTAACCTGAATACTTTTGTCGAAACTCTCAGGATTATGACACCAAATACATCTCAGCGGACATCCTTTGAAGAAAACCGTTGTTCTTATACCTGGTCCATCGTGTAAAGAAAATCTCTGAATATTAAATATTGTTCCTGTCAATTTGTTCTTCTCTATTGTCATTCTGATTTTTTGTATTACTTTGTTTTGAGTATCTCTATGCCTGTAATCTTAATATTTCCTTTATCATCTATGATTACTTCACATGCTATATTTGAAATATCTTTCATTGAATATCTATCTGTTAAAAATATTATTTCTTGATTAGATGATCCAAGAAGAGGATGCTCCGAAGGTTTAGAATTTTCATATCTACCCAAAATTAAGATATCTGTCAATTCTAAGATTTTACTTAACTCCTTGTCTACCTCTATCTCTGAAAAAGTATACCCTGTAAAGATAAGAGTAGAAAGATTTGTTTCTTTTTTTATTTTATTCAGTAGTTCTAAAAGAGGCTCCATCTGTAAAAGTGGTTCCCCACCTGAAATTGAAACTCCTTCATTCTGTTTTATTGAAATTACATTTTGATATAGTTCGTCAACATCTATTTCAAATCCATTATTAATATCATGAGATTCAGGATTGAAACATCCATCGCAATTTAATTCACAACCCTGTGTCCAAATTACATATCTATTCCCTGGACCATTAGCACTCGATGAAACAAGCTCTGAATTTATTTGAAGCTTCATGTATTACTCGAAAGTTTATTTTCTTCATCTTTCTCTTCATCATAATATTCAGGCTTGTATTCTTTTGATTCAACTTTACCTAATACCTTTTCTAGTTGTTTTGTAATAGCATCACATGCTTTACCTGTTACCCCATCTACTTCAATAACAACATTTCCTTCCTTATCAATAACTACTTCAACATTTTGATATTCCATTATCTTAACTCCTAAAGAATTCTTGTAAGTTTAATTCTGATCTCACCATCTTCTCTGATTTCTTCTTCCAGAGAAAATCCTTGTTCTTCAAGTTTTTCTATCGTAGAACTATAAGCATATTCTTGTTTAATCTTATTTTCAATTAAAGTAATCTGAGATGTAATATCTTTAACTAAAGATTCCGAATCTACATTTTTTATCCCATACCAATCAGCAACTAATTCATAACTTCCATCATTGTTCTTGAATCCGATATTGTAATCAGTTCCAGGAAGTTCAACTAGCACTTCGACATTCGTATAAGTACCCTGATATCCGTTACATTTATAGTTTCCAACTTTAACATTGTAATTTAATAGCTTCAAAGCTTTAACCAAGTATTCCTTATTCTGAATGTTTGTTCTTATTTTACTAAAATGCGACATATTATCTCCTTAATAAACAAAATCAACATTATTGTTTTTCTTAACAGGTTCCAATAAATTATCATCAATACTTGCTTTTCTTGCACTTTTATTAGCCCAATCTCTTAACGCTTTAATTGGCTCTTCCATTAATTGAGATAAAGGAACAGTCTCTTGAATGGCTTTAATAATATCCTCTGTCGTAAATTCCCGTTCATCATCTGCAAAAGCTATATACATTGCATCTTTTATTGCTTGCTCTATTTCTGCACCTGTATAGCCCTCAGATCGTTCAACAAGGTCAGGGATTTCATAATTTTTCATATCCCTTCCTGTCATACCGATATGAATCTTGAATATTTCTGATCTTTCTCGTTTATTTGGTAGATCAACAAAGAATATTTCATCAAACCTTCCCTTTCTTAAAATTTCTGGAGGTAATTTTGACACATCATTCGCGGTAGCAACCATAAAAACCGGTTTTGTCTTTTCCTGCATCCATGTAATTAGAGTTCCAAAAACTCTAGCACTGGTTCCTGAATCTCCCTGGGCTCCCTGCATACCAGCAAAAGCTTTATCAATTTCATCTACCCATAAAATACATGGAGAAATAGTTTCTGCAGTATGTATTGCCTGCCTAATCCTACTTTCTGATTCACCTACAAGTGAACCAAATACTCTACCAATATCAAGTTTAAGTAAAGGTAATTTCCATAAAGATGAAACAGCCTTAGCAGTTAAACTTTTACCTGTTCCCTGCACCCCAAGAAGTAAAAGTCCTTTAGGTTGTGACAACCCATACTCCTGTGCTTCATTTGAAAGAGCTTTTGACCTAAGTTTTAACCATGCTTTTAAATTATCTAAACCACCAACGTTATTGATAGTTTCCTTGATGTCATAGAAATCTAATATTTCATTCTTACCAATAATAAGTTTTTTTTCTTTGATTATAACATCAAGACATTTTTCATCTAGAACTTTATTTTCTATTAATGTTTTTGCGAATATTTTATTTATCTGATCAATACTTAAACCAAGACAAGAAAGCACAATTCTATCTTTTAATGATTCCGATAAATTTTCACCTATCTTGTTTCTGGTCATAAAGTCATCAATTTCTTTTTTAATTTCTTCATAATTCGGCAAAGGTGATTCAATAATAACAAATTCGTTCTTTATATTCTCATTTAGTTTAATAATAGGAGCAGTAACCATGATTATTTTATTTTCATTCTTAAATTTATTCTTCAAATTTTTAAGTTTTCGCATAAGTTTTATTCCAATTCCATCTTCCTTGAGTAAAAGATGAAGATCCTGCATAATATAAATAATTCCATTTTTGTCCTCTTCAGCTTTCTGAAGAAATTTTAATGGATCTCCATCTGAATCAAAATTCCAAGTAATTACTTTGTAATTCATTTCCCTGCTCAAATCTTCAACTTGTTTAATGAATCTGAATTCCTCGTTTGTTTGTATGTATATAAGAGTATAACGAACCTTAATATATAGTTTCAGTTTTTCTAGCATAATTTCTCCTTAATTTTACTTTTTTATCTCAATATCTTTACTAATAGTATTATTACCTTTAGAAATTCTTATTGATTTACTGTTCTTCCCTATCATATTAGTTATACTATTGATAATTAAAACAATTTCCTTGTTCAATTCTTTTGAAAAAGTTAGTATATGTAATGTTTCATTTAGTAACTTTATATCTGCTATATTTGAATTGAAATAAATATAGAATAAATGTTCCAAAAAGACTTCATCATTTTGATCAAGATATAGAAATCTTTTTAATACATTTGACATTATAAATAAGTATTTATTTTTATGGGAAAATTCAACCCATTGTATCGCACTATCAGATTGTAACGAATCAATTATCTGAAAAGTATCCAAATCAATTATTGAACATAGTTTACTATTTTTTTGAAATAATGCTGCGAATTTTAAATTGGGAGAGAGAGTAATAGTATCAGCTTTCGCATCTATCGTCCCTTTTTTAATTACGTTAAATGACTTTAATTCAATTATAGATAATTCACCTTCTGAATTTAATATATATATATATCCTTCCTCATCGCTAAATGTAATAGAAATTATATTTCTTTCTTTATGTTTGACTTTAATAGAATTATCTAATGTATTTATTAATATTAGTTCTTCGCTAGAACTTGAAGCTAAATAATTACCTTTCGGTGATAACAATTTCCGGTAGTAAGTACGATCTAGTTGAATTGTATTTTTTGAATATTTATTAGTATTAAAATTCCATTTTCTTAATTCAGTAGTACTTTTTTTTATTAATAAGTAAATGCCCTCATTATGTTCCAAAAAAGCAATAGATAAAACCTCCCAGTAATCTATTTGTAAAAAATACTCTTTATTATAATCTAAAGTATTATATATCAACAATTCTAATCCTTCAGAAGAACTACCAAATTTATTACCTAATAATACAGCAATATATTTGCCATCTGAAGAGCATACAACTTGCAATATATCAATGTTAGAAATAAGTAATCTAACTTTGTGTCTGTTATTTTTAGATCCAATAATTCTTAATTCCTTCCCTACCTTTTCAATAAAATATTCACCATCATTAGAAATTGAAATAATATTAGTGTTTTCTTCATTACTTAATTCAATAATCTTTTTAC
>JAQIDB010000007.1 GCA_027858225.1 Candidatus Delongbacteria bacterium | reverse complement strand
ACAAGGGGAGATGTGACGAGTTTTCGTTTTTCCAATCCCTTCGGAGCAACTTTAGCTTTAAGTTCAGCAGTGATCTGGGCTCTTTTTTGGATTTATAATTCAAAAGATGATAAAGATGCAGCAGTAAGATTATTTTTAAATTTCGTTTTTGGTACAATTTACATTACGATAACTGTTTTGATGTTTTCAGATATTTCAAGTATTTCATTCAAGGGTTTATTAGGTGGTACTTATATAGGTTTCTTTGAAATGGGATTAACATTCCTTCTATGGTCTAAAGCACTTAAGCTTTCAATTACTACAGCAAAAGTAAGTAACTTGATATTTTTAGCACCATTTTTATCACTTGTTCTAATACATTTCATAGTACCAAATGAAGATGTACTTTTATCCACATTCGTTGGATTGATCTTCATCGTTGCAGGTATTTTATTTCAAAGAAAAATAAAGTAAGTAATATCGTTAAAATACTATACTTAATTAGTATTTGTTTATTAGGCTCTTGATTATTCGATTTTTAATGATTAAGTTGAAACATCATAAATTACTACTATACACTGAAAGCAGATAATAAAAAGATTTCTAAGAAGATGGTCTTAGTCAAATAAAATTACTGAAATGGAGATAAATTATGTTTAAGAAATTTTTATTAACAGTGTCTATGATTTTTCTGCTGACAATTACAGTATTATCCTGCTCGGATGATAGTAATTCTCCAGATCCTGAGGCGTTGTTTTTAACTCTAACTTCACCTGTAGGTGGAGAAATATGGAATGTTGGAGGACAAAGATCAATCAAATGGAATTTTAATTCGAAAGGATTAGTCAATATTGAGCTTTACAAAAACGGCTCATTTTATCAGTCAATAAATAATTCAGCAGATAATTCTGGTACTTATAATTGGATTATTCCAACTGATCTTCCACAAGAAAATGATTACCAGATAAAGATAACAAATGTAACTGATGCTTCAATTACTGATATGAGTAATGATTTTTTTGGTACAAGTGTTCCGTTAGTATACCTGTATGATACTTCAGATATCATTTCTAATGCAGAATACAAAGTTCAGTGGTATGGTAATAGTAATGACAGTACAAATTTAAATTATTTTTATTGTATTACAACTGATACTACGATGACTAATACCCAAGCAGAGACAGCATTAGCTGGTTTATGGGATGAAACAGTGAACAATTATGCTGATGTTTCATTTCCTATGGTTCAATTAAACAGTAGCGAATTATTTATCGATAGCACGACTTACATAGACACTGTAGAAGCAATAGAAGTTACTAGAAAGGTCGTATTTTCGAAGTTCTTTATTTACGGTGTAGATGAGTTTGGAGCAGTAAGTGAAGTAAATTCGAAAATATTTGGTAGAACAAATCAAAGACCTAAGTATCCAATGGTCACATCAAGTGAATTTGATATAAATGGCTATGACGAATATTGGTTTACGATCGGTCCGGATTCGGCTGCATTGGTTCTTCCAGATGCAACGGATTTTTGGGATCCAATCGGGTTTAGATGGATGAGTGAAGATCCAGATGGATATGATGTGAAATTGGAATTTAAATGGGAATTATGGGCATTGGATGGTATCGGAACTGATATAGAAATTATTTCACAATCAAGTGGTTGGGCAGATACTTATCGTTCAAAATCTTTTTCAGATGTTATCTATAATTATTCTGCAGAAGGCAAATTTTCTTTCAGAGTATGGGTAAGAGATGATGCTCTCGAAGAAGCGGAAAATCATGCTACAGTAAACTTTGAAACGTTTGCTCCAACATTCGAAAAAGGAATATTGTTGGTTGATGATACAAATACTAGAGTTATGGGTAGTTATTTGGTTTATGAAGGAAACCCGGATAAAGATTTAGTAAATACTCTTTACGATGAATTGCTTCAAAATTCAGGATATTCTATTGATTCAGCAAATCCATTGACAGATTACGATTATTGGAATGTTGAATCTCAAGGTTCTCCGAGTTTGAGAACTCTGGGAGAATATAGGCTCGTCATTATTCAAAGTGAAGACAGACAAAAAAGTATAAGTTATCTTGACCCTTGGGGAACGCTGGAAGACTATCTTAATGTGGGTGGTAAAGTATTCTTGGTAGGGTCATCAAATCTACTTATAGAAGATTTAAAGATTGATAGATACAAAGAGCCGATCAGGGTTGTATTTGAAGATTTTAATGATTCGTCTCAACCTTTTAATGAAGGAATAATGGAATTTTTCTATACTTACTTTGGAATATATTCCTACACACATCCGGAATCAAAAACATTTTGGTCTCAATCAATGTATGAATCTGGAAATCCTGTTCTTCTAGGGGTAATCCCAGAAGATTATTGTTATACAGATAACTATGGTTTTGTGGGAGTCATCCCTTATGGTCATATAACAGATCCAAATTTTGCTGATTTGAATATTGACTCAATTGTTGTTAATACATATTGGGTAGATGCGGATGCCCCATTATCGACAACGGTTGATTTAGCACTAAAGAATAATGGTAGTGTTTTCACCGGCATTCCTTCTTTTGAGGCATTCAAAGGTGAAGTTGTATATCAATATAAGTCGGTTTATGATGATGATACATATACTGATTTTAGAGAATGGACGAATCCGAACTTGGCAGATTCTTTAAATCTAAGTGGTCCGGTTACAACAAGAGATGGAGCTGTTTTGACAAGGTGTATAGCTGACAATGATCAATATAGAACAGCTATGTGTACATTGCCGCTTATATTTATGGATAACTCAGACGAGTCAGTATCAAATATGTTTAAAGCAATGATAGATTGGTTTGATCTTGAATTAGATCCGTCAGATAACTGGAAGAAAAAATAATCGAAATATAAAATATCTACAAAAAAAGGTGCTTCAGGCACCTTTTTTATTTTATTATTGCACAATTGTCAATAATTGTTTATATTTGTATATATATGTCACTGAGAACATGTGAAAATGGAGATTATTAATGAAAATAATAAAAGTTAGATCTATTGCACTTATAGACCTGATAGATTTTTTAGAAAATAGAGATTACATAGTTGATGAAGTATCAGAGAACATTCTGTCTGCTAATAAGTCAGGAGAGATGACCGTTTATATTAGCTTAATTGATGATGTTATGTATTTTTATGTTGATCTTGGAAATATTAGTGAGATCGCAGATAAAGATCTTTATTTCAAAATACTCGATTTAAATACAGAGATACTACCTGTAAGTATAGGCATTGACACGACAAATGAGAATAATAATAGATTGGTCATTGTTGAAAGCAGAGAAATTGATAATTTGGACGATAATGAATTGCTTTATATTTTTAATGCAATGGAAATTGCTACTGATAAAGTTGCGATGATATTAGCTGAATATTTGGACTAATCAAATAGAGCGTTTTAAATAAAGGAGTATTTTATGAGTACAGAAAATAAAAAATATTTACCGGCCTTAACAGAACTTTATAACAGAGTAGAAGATCTGTCAAAAGTAATTAAGGAGAATGGTGAAGATATAGCATATAATATTAAATTATATTTTAGAAATATTGATGTAAAACCTTCAGAATGGTGTAGAGAGAACGATCTATCATATGAAGCATTTAAAAATGATCTTAAAAATGAAAATTTCTTTAAACTAAAGGAATATTTATATTTAATTGTATATAAGAAAAAGAAGAAATTTTCTATCTCGAATGATATAGAAATAGAGGATAGCAATAAGATCGGTGTAAATAATATTATCAAAGCACTAAATTCTAAAGATACTCATAAATTGTGGGCATCTATAAGCTATTATATTTTGATGAATCACAAGGATATTAGAACTTTCTGCAAGAATTTTGAAGAAAATAACTTTAATGTTAAGTATTCAACTTTTAGAACAGACAAGTATAATAAAGGGATAAATACTGCAATTAAATATGCAAATATGATCTTAGAATATGTAAAAAGGGTGAAATAATGGGAATACTTAATAAGATATTGAAAGAAAATAATTTAACACCATATAGTCCGGAGCTTAAATTAGTTCTTGATGAGAAGATGAGTGAAATAAATTCAGTTATTGATATTAAACGATCGGAATTAAATAAGATGAGAAATAATAAGAAGTTAATATTGAACTCAATTGATAATAACAATTCTGACGAAGATAAATTGCCCATTATTAACGATGAAATTTTAAAATCAAAAAGGTCTATTTTTGTTTTATCAGAAGAAGTAAAAGAAATTGAAAGTATAAAGAATATAATTCATTATCAAAGTAAGTTATCAGGAATAAAGAAAGAAATAGGTGAATTAAATAAGGACAATGGTTCGGATCTTGTTTCAAAATTAAAGAATAAAATTTAATGCCTAATATAGAGTTCATAACAGATAGAAATATATATGAGAAAGTAATTCAGGAAAGGATTCCTCATGCTCAGCGATTTCTTTGGATCGGAACTAGCGATATGAAAGATCTTTATGTTACTAAAGCTAAGAAGATGGTTCCTTTTTTAGAAATATTATCAGATTTGGTGAAGAAAGGAGTCTCTATAAGGATTATTCATGCAAAGGAACCAGGAGAGGCGTATAGAAGAGACTTTGATAAATATCCTTATTTAATAAAAAATATAGAAATGTTCTTGTGCCCGAGAATTCATTTCAAATCTGTGATAATTGATGGAAAATTCGCATATTCAGGCAGTGCGAATTTGACAGGTGCAGGCATGGGAGCAAAGAGTAAAGATAAAAGGAATTTTGAATCTGGATTTATTACAGATTATATTGCGATTGTAGATCAGGTCATGACTCAGTTTGATCAATTATGGATGGGAAAATTCTGTAAGACCTGTAAGAGAAAAGAATACTGTTTTGAGTGGAAGAAGTTTTAAATCCATTGTTTCAGAAAATATTTGCAATTCAGTTAAATATATATTATATTCTTCACTCTTGTAATAGTGCGTAAAAAAGCAAGATAACAGTATATACGAAAAAGAATCAAATTAATTTGGAGATAAAAAGATGAAAAGAACATTTCAGCCGTCGAATAGAAAAAGAAGAAATAAGCACGGTTTCAGAGAAAGAATGTCTACTAAGAACGGCAGAAAAGTACTTTCCCGCAGAAGAAAAGCTGGAAGAAAGAGATTAACAGTTAGTGACGAAATTAGAAGATAAACAGCGGAGATCCGGTGAAAGAGAATTCTCTAAGAAGAAATCTCATTCTCAAGAATAAAAATGATATCACTCAAATACTTCGGAATGGGACTCGTTTTGAGAATGACTCACTAAGGATAATAGTTTTGAAAAGAACTGAAGAAAGCAACTTTAAAGTTGCTTTCTTAGTAAGTAAGAAACTAGGAAGAAGAGCTGTTACTAGGAATAAAATAAAAAGGTGGATGAGGGAAATATTTAGATGTAACAAAGCTAAACTCCCAGACTCTCACCATATAATTTTGACAGCGACCAAAAGATATGATCAGATAAATTTTAAAGGCTTCAATCAAGATTTAATGGAGATCATTTCAAGTGAAAAATATAATAATTACATTAATAAGACTTTACCAGAAGCTCATATCACCAATGAAAAGAAGTAAGTGTTCTTTTGTTCCCTCATGTTCAAATTATGCTGTTGAATCTGTGGAAAATTATGGTGCAATAAAGGGTTCTATGTTGGGTATATGGAGAATTGTCAGATGTAATCCTTTTAATAGAGCTTATCATGATCCTCCTACTAATTGGGGAGAAAAACTTCATCTAAAAAAAATTAAAACTAAACGGAATAATTAATGGATAAAAACACAAAAATAGCCTTTTTCCTTATCGCATTGGTAATAATCTTATTTCCATATTTTATGCCTAAGAATCCAGAAGTTGTTAAAGAACCATCTGTTCAAGAAGAAAAAGTTTTAGAGCAACCTGTAGAAAAAACAATTTCAGTAGCAGATCTTTCAGTTCCTGAAATCAAAATAGATTCTTCCGTAGTAGACCTCTATACTCAACCTGCAGAAAAAAATATTACAATCGAAACAGACCTATATAAAGCGATAGTTTCAACCAAAGGCGGGGTAATAAAGAGTTGGAAGATTAAAAAATATAAAAACAAAGTTGATACAACAAAGATAATTGATCTTATTTATGAAAACACAAAAAATCTTCAGACAGAAATATTCTTAATAAATGGCAATACGTTAACAGACTTATTTGCAGAAGTAAATACTGATAATATTTTGCTTGATGAATCCTATAAAAGTGAAGAGTTGAAATTAGAGTTCGTAGATAACGAAGGTCAAACATTATATACTCAAACATATAAATTTTATAACGATAAATATTCATTTGATGTTTCTATTGATACTACTCCTATTTTTGAAAATATTAAAGAAGATAAAGGTGTTGCTGTCAATTGGAAAGAAGGGTTAAGTTATACGGAAGTATCTGATAATGGAAAGAATCTGAATAGAGAAGATTACTACCGTGAAACATATGCAAAGGTAAAAGGTGAAGATTATCTAAATTTTGATGACAACGATGATCCTGAAAAATTAAATGGATCAATAGAGTGGGGAGCAACCAGAACAAAGTATTTTGAACTATTTATTTATGATAAAGAGAATAATTTTGATGCATTTGTTAATCACCCAAGTTCAGCTGATAAATCTGAATTATATACAGGAATGGGATTCTCGGTATTTCTTGATAAGAAGTCTACTCCAGTAAAGAATTTTAATGTTTATCTAGGTCCAATGGATCATTCGATATTAGAATCCTACGATCTTGAGTTTGAATCCACACTTAATTGGGGATGGTCAATAATTAAGCCATTTTCATTGGCAATTTATTACACTTTGACTTTTCTTCACCAGTATATCAGTAACTACGGTGTTGTGATAATTTTATTATCGCTATTAGTAAATACTCTTGTTTTACCATTTACACTTAAGAGTTATAAGAGTCAATCTCAGATGAAGAAAATTCAGCCTTACATTAAAGACCTGAAAGAGAAATACAAAGGTGATGCGCAAAAACAACAGCAAGCAACTATGGAGCTCTATAAAAAACATGGAGTTAATCCGTTTGGATCTTGTTTGCCAACTTTGATCCCGATGCCGATCCTTTATGGAATGTTCATCGTATTTGGTGCTACAATTGAATTCAGAGGCGCAGAATTCATGTGGTGGATAACTGATCTATCGTTACCTGAAATAATGTTTACTCTTCCTTTCTCAATACCTATGTATGGAGCAAATGTTGGATTACTTCCTATTTTGATGGCAGTTACAATGTTTATGCAGATGAAAGATACTATGGGTGCAGATCCTAATCAGAAGATGATGAAATATTTCATGCCAATATTCTTATTAGTATTGTTCAATAATTTCGCATCTGGATTAATATTGTATTATACAATTGGTAATGTATTCAGAATGGTTCAGCAGAAATTTATTAAGAGTGAAAAATAAATATGGAATTTATTGATAAATTAAATATTTACAGAGAAAAAATAAATGCTTCTTTAGACGAGGTTCTTAAAGTTCAAGAACCTAAGTTGCTTTATGAACCGATGAAATATATTATTGAAATTGGTGGCAAAAGAATTAGACCAATACTATGTGAGATATTTTATAGAATGTTCAATGGAGAAAAAGATAAAGTTCTTTATCCTGCTTTGGCTATAGAGTTACTTCATAACTTTACTCTAGTTCATGATGATATTATGGATGATGATGATAAAAGAAGAAATAAGCCTACTGTTCATGTAAAGTGGGATCTTGCTGTTGGAGTATTGGCTGGTGACGGAGTAATTAGTCTTGCTTACAAAGTTCTATTAAAAGAAAAATATGAAAGCTGTGACCATATCAATAGAATTTTTACAGAAGGACTTTTAGAAGTATGTGAAGGACAGGGATTTGATAAGGAATTTGAAACCAGAGTGGATGTTACAGAACCAGAATATATAAATATGATTGACAAAAAAACATCGGCATTATTGGCAGTTTCAGCGAAGATAGGTGCAGCATGTGCAAATGTTGATAATGAACTTATTGAAATAGGAAATCAATATGGCAGAGCTTTAGGTCTTGCATTCCAGATCCAAGATGATTATTTAGATATTGCCGGAGACGAGAAGTTGCTTGGAAAGACTTATGGTAGTGATGTTCAGAAAGGTAAAAAAACTTATCTTTACATTAAAGCCAAAGAAAAGTTGACAGGTGAAGATCTATATAAATTTAATGAGATCATTGAAAAAGAAAATGTTACTCGGGAAGAAATATTGACAGTAAGAGATATATACGACAGGAATGGAATTCTAGATGATACTAACAATGAGATCGTAAGAAGAATTGATCTAGCTAAAGAAGCAATTGAGAAATTATCTAAGAATTATGATACAAAAGAGTTAAAAGAATTTACAGAATATATGTTAAATAGAAAATTTTAGTAAAAAAAGGTGCAGAATGAGTACAATACAGTTATTAAAAAAGTTAAAGAAATTTTTACCTAATAATACTGCTAACAAACTACTGACCGATGACCTTATTTTCCTTGAAGAAGGTGTAGTCAATATTATTAGATTCAATGCCTTAAATGAACTATTTTTGCTACTAAAGACTGAAGAGAATTTTACTGAATTATACAAAGAGCTTGCAGATGATCTTATCACCAGGTTTTTAAATACTATCTATCATAATGGTGGTATATTTCTAAAAATAAGTGACAATAAGATAAATGTTCTTTTCACAAAAGAATTACTAAAATAAGAAAAAGAAAAAATCATATTACATTCTGTTAATTGCTCAATTGGATTGATCAAAGAATATAATAAATTTGTCCAGGAAGTTAAAACTAAGCACGGTCTTGAGTTTGAGGAGCATATATCCTCTGGTTTAGATTACGGGAAATTTTTAGAGATAATTTTCGGCAATGATAAAAGAAAAGAAAGAATTGTATTAGGTACAGTTCCTCAAAATGCTGTTGAAAATGCTTATAAAGGTAAAAATGGCCAGATCTTAGTTTCTCCTAATATGTATAAAGCAGCAAAACAGCACTTTGAATCATGTAGAACAAGAAATTGTTATTGTATATCTGAATTGATAACTGATGTAGAAGAACTTTCTTTACCAACTGATGATTATTTAAATTTAAAAACATCAATAATAAAGTCATTTTTACCGGAATATATTTATTCGGGTTTAAAAACAAATGTCGATAATGATTTTAGAGAATACAAGGAAGGTTCTATGATAGCTTTAGAATTTTCTGGAATTCATAAACTTGTTGAAGAATACATTGAAAAATATGAAATATTAGAGGATGAGACTGAGATCAGAGTATTTACGGACAGTTTTTTCTTCGGTCTAAGCAAGTTGTTTAAAAAGGTTTTCAGATTTGCAGTGAATTTTGATGGTGCTATCAATAAAATAGAATTATCAAAATTTGGAGTTCGGGTCGTTATTACATTTTCATTCCCAAGAGTTTTTGATAATGATCATACAAACAAGCTTATCTGTGTAGAAGAATTACATAAAGTTTCCAAATCATTTAAAAAATTAAATTATAGAATGATCCATTTCAAAGATACTATGTTCGCATCTATTGTCGGAGCAGAAGAGAGAGCAGGATATTTTATTTCTTCAGAAACAACAGCTAAGATCGATGATATTATAGATAAAATTCCAAATGGTGAATCAAGAGAGATAGAAATTCATAAATCAGGTAAATCAATTATTCCTAAGATATCTAAAGTTGAAAAGAAACAAAAGAAGAGTTCAAAACAAAATAATGATAAAATCGTATTAAACGGATTGTTTTCTCATAAAGTTATTGGTAGAAATAAAGAGATAATCAACTTAAATCAATTGCTTAGGAATGGTGGAAAGATAATCACTGTAACAGGCAAGTATGGAAGTGGTAAAACTAGACTTGTTGAAGAGATAGTAAAAAGAATGTCAAACGAGAATTTCCACATTATGTACTCTAAAGTTGAAGGTAGAGACAGTATTATTGATCTTTTCAAAAATATAATTGATGAAAATGCAGGTATTACGATATTTGATAATATTATTACTGTTAAGGCTAAGTTTGTTGATTATTTTAAAAAATTACATTCAACTTGTCCTGAGAAAAGTGAAAGAGATCTGTTCAAAAAGAAATTATTTATTCTTTATAAAATTATGTACAACATTGATATTGAGAAGAGTATTTATGACACATTATCTCCTGAGTTGCGTCTTAAGAACTTAAAAGAAGCTCTAAGTTTATTTATAATTGTAAATTATTATTGCAATATAAAAGATAATCAGGGTGTCATATTTGTTTTTGATGATATTGATAATTTAATGCACGAAGAAAAGCAACTGATACAATATGTTATTCAGTACAGTATTTCACATCTTGTTGAGATAGGTAATAGAAGAAACAAAAAAGGTGATGTTAATAAAATATCATTCATATTGACTTATCATCAATCTAATTCTTTGGAATTCAATAGATTCCTAAAGCCTTTCAAGCAGGAGTTGCCACCTCTAAAAAAAGATACGATGAGACTTCTCTTAAAAGAGATGATGTTCGGCAAAAAAATGTCTTCTGAAGTCGAAAAAGTTCTGTTGAAATTATCTGTAGGAAATCCTTTCTATTTGGAACAATTTTTCAAATTTGTTTATACTTCAGGTATGGTAGTTGAAAAAGAAAATGAATTGGAAAAAACGAAATATTATAAGAAAAAACTTATTCCAACTGATATTGAAGAAATTGTTAAATTAAATCTTGAAAAATTACCGAAACTGCATTTAGAGATATTGCAGGCTGCTTCCGTAATAGGTGTTAAGTTCGACAAGACTATCCTAAAGGAATATTATCCAAGTCTGGATTTTGCAGATCTTGAATTGATATCTCAAAGTAATTTTATCAAAAAATTTCATACTGAGAATCATTATACATTTTCACATCCAATTGTAAGTAAAGTACTATATGATTGTGCCAGTGACGTAAACAAGAAAGAATGGCACAAAGGTGTAGCGATGTTACTGGAAGGTACAAAAGTAGCTTCAAAACTTGCTCATCCTAATTGGTTGGGGCATCATCATCATTTATCCGGTAACTATAAAAAAGCTGCGGAGTATCTTGAAGAGGCATATTTAAGTGCTATGTCAAAGAATTTTATTGAAAAA
The DNA here is from genome assembly GCA_027858225.1 of Candidatus Delongbacteria bacterium. Taxonomy (GTDB): domain Bacteria; phylum UBA4055; class UBA4055; order UBA4055; family UBA4055; genus WTAK01. The sequence continues at coordinate 4,088 of JAQIDB010000007.1, read as the reverse complement.
GCGTTGATCAATCTTCAAAAGTTAATTACTTACCTTGATCCTAGTGAGAAAAAAGATAAATTTTTACTTGAAGAGATCAAAATACTTTATATGATGAAAGAGTATACAAAGGCTCGTAAGACTGCTTATACTTTATTGAAAAGATATGAAAAATCAACGAATTATAAATTCTATTTTGATATTTTAATGACATTGATTGATCATACGATAGCTTATTCTCCGATTAAGAAGATAAAAGAAATGTTGCATAAAGCTTCTAAGCTTCAGCGAAAATTTGAATTGAAAAATTATCAAAAAGGCCAATTGTATAAATATTATGCTTTGTATAAAAAACGAGAAGAAGATGTGAAGTCTTCCGTTAATTATTTAAAGAAATCTATGGAATATACAAAAAAATCAAAAGATACTGATTCAATGTGTTTTTTGTTGAATGAATTAGGTATGATCTATGAAACTCAATTTAGATTTACCAAGAGTATATCTACATTCAAAAAAGCATTAAAAATCGCTGAAAAATCAGACAATCTAAAATTTTGTTCAATACTATTGGGAAATTTAGGTAAGATAACTTATAAATTAGGTCAAGTGAATGATGCGATCAAATACTACAATGAAGCTCTTGATATTGCATCAGTTCTAAGTTTGAAAGATGTTGAAGGTGTTTGTGCTGGTCAACTTGGAAATATTTACCTTGAGATAAAAGAGATAACCAAGGGTATGAAGAGCTTTGAAAGATCAATAAAGATATTTAGAGCTTTGAACGATCTTGAAGAAACAAGTTATAGATTAGCAGATTTTGGTTCATGTTATATATTCCATAATAATGCAATCGAAGCTGAAAAGAGTTTTAATAAAGCGCATAAGATAGCAAAAGAAATTAATAGTAGTTTAGCTCGTGCTTATGCTTTGATGAATATCGGTAGATTAAAAGTTATGAGAAGGCACTACGAAGATGCTGAAGTAATGTTGAAAGAAGCTCTTAAGATATACAGAGAGAAGAAGTTGTATAAGAGAATGGGTATGATCTATTATTTCTTGTCAGAGATGTATTATCAGGAAATAGTTGAATATGACGATGATCCATTCAATAAATATAAAAAAGAGATCCGTGAAGATATTAGTAAGATCCTTAAGTATATGAAATATTCTTTATACTATTCAAAGAAGGCAAAGAATATTCATTATATTTCTCAGGGTTACTTACTTCTTGGTAAGATATTGAATAGAAAGGATAGACCTAAAGAGGCGATAAATAACCTTCAAGCTGGTCATGCTACTGTTAAGATATCTGATTATTCTAAATTGTTTATTAATCTTACTGTTGAACTTGCAGATGCTTATGTAAAAGGATCTAGATCAAGAGATGCCCTTTTAGTTCTTAAAGCTGCAAACAAGCAAGCGATTAAGCATAAGGATATTAAATCAAAAAATCTTTTAAGGGACAAAATAAAAGATATTCAAAATAGATAAAATTGAGACGCAAGGTATTGTGTCAGTACTGAAGGGCGTATCGATATACGCCCTTTTTTTTATAATAAAAGGAAGAAAATGTTGTTACCAACGAACATACAGGAAATGAAACAACTGGGATGGAATGAGCTGGATATCATCTTAGTCTCAGGAGATGCATATATTGATCATCCATCTTTTGGAGTAAGTATTGTAGGTAAGTTTTTAGTAAAAAATGGCTATAAAGTTGGTATCATTGCTCAACCTGATATAAGTTCAAATATAGATTTTAAGAAATTGCCATCACCTAGTTTATTTATAGGGATTTCTTCAGGTAACGTAGATTCTATGGTGAATAATTACACTGCAAGTAAGAAGAAAAGACGTTCTGATGACTATAGTGAAAACGGTGTTGGAGGGAAAAGACCCGATAGGGCAGTAATTGCTTACACGAACAAGGTTAAAGAGAATTTTAAAGGTGTGCCAGTTGTGATAGGTGGAGTTGAAGCCAGTCTTAGAAGGGTTGGACATTATGACTATTGGTCTGATAAAATCAGACGTTCAATCTTATTCGATTCAAAAGCTGATATGCTTGTTTTTGGTCAGGGTGAAAGAACTACACTAAAGATAGCTGAAGAGCTTCAATCAGGTAAGAATATTAAAGATGTTACAGATCTAAAAGGAACAGCTTTCATAGCAAAGAAAGATATTGCTGAAAATTTTAAGAACAATGATAACTTTATTTCATTACCAACTTTTGAAAAAGTTAGCAGTGATAAAGATGAATTTATCAAAGCTGAAAAGATCATTCATGATTATAAAAATCCATATTTGAATAAAGGATTGATACAGGTGACCAATGGAAGGTATCTGATAATTAATTCACCAGTACTACCAGATGATAACCTAGATGACATTTTCGCTACAGAATTCGAGAGAAAACCACACCCAATGTATAAAGACAGAATACCTGCATGGGATATGATAAGAAATTCAATTACTATTCATAGAGGTTGTTTTGGAGGGTGTACTTTCTGTTCAATATCGTTACATCAAGGTAACTTTATTCAAAGTCGTTCAGAGAAGAATATCAAAGATGAAATTACTTCGGCAAAATTGAAGACTGTTACTGATCTAGGTGGTCCGTCTGCCAATATGTATAAAATGAAGGGAATTGATTTATCAATCTGCAAAAAATGTAAAAAATTATCATGTATTTTTCCAGGTATATGTAAAAACTTGAATATTGATCACAAGAAACTTCTTTCATTATATAAAGAAATCAAAAAAGATCACAAGGTATTCGTAAACAGTGGACTGAGACATGAACTCGCTCTGACCGACAGCGAATATATGAAGCAGATAGTTGAACAATATACATCGGGATTGTTAAAGATAGCTCCTGAACATACAGAGAGAAGAATTTTAGACCTTATGCTGAAACCATCAATAGACAAATACGAAGAATTCGTTTCAATATTTAAAAGATATTCAAAAAAAGAACAGTATGTACTTCCATATTTGATATCGGCTTTTCCGGGTGCAACACTTACAGATGCAGAGAATATGATGTATTATTTGCAGAGAAATAAAATTAAAGTTGAGCAAGTACAGGATTTTATGCCATTACCTATGACTATTGCAGCTGCAATGTATTACACTGAGAAAGATTTTTTCACTGGTGAGAAGATACATGTTGCAAAAAGTGATCAGGAGAGGAAAAAACATCGTAGTATGATGCAGTGGTGGAAGAACAATTGACAATTTACAATGGACAATTGATAATTAATGTAGGGATGAACTAAGAGCTTGTTAGTTGATTACTTGCAACCAACTAACTTAGTGTTCATCCGGATGGGAGTAAAAAATGATAAATAAGAAAAAAGAAGTTACTGATAAGAAGGTTATCGAAAAAATATTAAAGAAAGCTATCTGGTGTCAGCTTGCAATGACTGATGGTGATCAACCATACATTATTCCATTGAATTACGGATATCATGATAATGCTTTATATATTCACTGTGCTAAAAAAGGAAAGAAGCTGGATATTATAAGAAAAAATCCTAAAGTTGCTTTCAATGTCACACTTGATGATGAATATCTAGAAGGTTTATTGACAATGAAATTCCAAAGCGTGAATGGTTTTGGTAAAGCTTATATTATTGAAGATGAGGAAGGGAAGAGAGAAGCTTTAAATTGTCTTACTGGGCATTTCGGTGCAGAACCAGTTCATCATAGTGCGAAAAGTTTGAATACTATCGTAATGATTAAAGTTGTGATAGAAGAAACTACTTGTAAAGTAAGTTATATGGATTAATGATAATTGACAATTTACAATGGACAATGGACAATTAAATTCAAAAGATTATTACCACGAAAAACACGAAAGAGCACGAAATCCGTAGGGTCAGGCTCCCATGTCTGACCGGTAATCGAGTTAACCCAAAGGATTAAATGGAATTAACACCTCTTACATATTTTTTACTTTTTCTATCCGGTATTGCCGGTGGATTCATTGACTCTATCGCAGGTGGTGGAGGATTGATTACAATTCCTGCTTTGTTACTTGCGGGATTGCCTGCTCCTATGGCACTGGGAACGAATAAATTTCAATCTTCATTCGGTAGTATTACTTCATC
>JAQIDB010000122.1 GCA_027858225.1 Candidatus Delongbacteria bacterium | reverse complement strand
TAAACTTTTTGATCATAATAAATTCCTTAATTCTATTTATCTATACCAGTTTAATAAAAAAATTGCAAACATACACCCCCTTTTTTTATCTGTCCAGTTTATAGGGTACAATATAAATTAACTGCCCTTTTTTACATTTTATCCACAATGTAAATATTTATCTACCAACTCTTGAAGCATTACTGTATTTCCCTCCATCATTTCACTAAGACCAAAATCGTTAAAACCTTTAAGGTCTTTTATAATTCGGGATATCATACCCTCTGGAAAGATACCATCCTTTTGGAAGATGTCTCTGACTTTTTCCAGTTCATCACCAGATTCAGAACATGAAGCAGGTAATTGTTTTAATTCTTTAATAGCACTTGCATTCGTTGTAACATATAATGATTTTGCGATTTCTAATCCATTTTCTAACTCTAATCCGTGGAGTACCGCTACAGTAATACCGGCTAATAATTGATGAACATTAGCACTACCATCGGCATTTCGGATCTCAACGGTTTGATTATTAACAAAAGTTTTCCCATCATTTACTTCTAATGGATTTGCATCAAGTATAATATCTTCTGCTCCTTGCCATCCAAGGGGAACTCTTACAAGAACGGATCGGTTTCGATCTCCCCAGCATATCTTTGTTGGAGCTTCTTGATGAGGAACAAGTCGTAAATAGGATGTTGGAACCGTATTTCCGAATGCAGTTAATGATGGAGCTAGATTAAGCAGTCCTGCGATAAGTTTTTTTGCAACTTCAGTAAGACCTTTATCACCTGCATTTTTCATTGCATTTTTCCCATCTTTCATAAGTCTCATATGAATATGCAGTCCACTTCCGGCTTGTCCGACCATTATCTTTGGTGCATAACTAACTTCTAGACCATATTTATAAGCGATTTCTCTGACAGCCCATTTTGCTAAAGCAAGTTGGTCTGCAGCTTCCTCGATTGGAACAGGTAAGAACTCAATTTCATGCTGTACCATCTCTAGATCACCATTTATAATATTTCCCACTTCAGCATGACCGTATTTTATACTACCACCGATCTCACTAATAACTTTCATTGCTTCAATTCTAATAAATCCCCATTTTGCAAATGGATGTGATTCGTGATAACCTTTTTGTTCAATAATAGGGTAAATGGAATCTGTCTCTGAAAATAAATAGTATTCCAATTCTCCAAGTGCTTCTAAGGTATATCCTGTACGCTCAGTTAGAATTTTGTGAGCTTTTTTTACAATATGACCCGGTGAACCTTCCAATGGTTTTCCATCAGCCGTGTAAAAAGAGCATAAAATATCAACGGTTGGAATCTCAGAAAATGGGTTCACAAAAGCTGTTTTATATCTTGGGACAACATAAAGATCACTGGAAACTGCATCAATGAAAGTAAATAAACTGGATCCATCCACTCTTTCACCAACTGTAAGAATTTCTTCTAGATGTTCAAGTCCATTGATAATAAAATTTAAGGTTTTTAATCTACCATCTCCACCAACATATCTAAAATTCAGCATTATAATTTCATTTTCAACGATAAATTTTATAATATCAGATTTTGTAAAATCATTTGGTAATTTATTAAGGTATTTTGCAATTTTATTTGGACATAATGATAAATCGTTCATCTAAACTCCTATAAATTTTAATAATAATGATTAAAAAATAAACCTAAAACTAACACCACCAAGAAGATCAAATTCCATTTCACTTCCAATGTTCAATCCTGGAGCAAGTTCTCCTGACAATGAAAAAGGGATAGATCTAAACTTGTGATAAATACCAAATGGAAATTTAAATCCTAAGATCAATTCATCTCCGGACGCTTTTAATCTTCCACCTGGACCGTAATAAAAAATTAAAGGTTTATTTTCAATTCGAGTTCTGGTTTTATTGTGAAATAGATATGCTCCATGAATATCAAAATTTTCATTTTTCATACTCCAACCGAGTTGAAAGTCCATAGCTAAAGATTTACCATGCCATTGTCTGAAACTAACACCCGTTGGTTCTCCTAGGATTATTCCAAGTTCAAGAGCATAGCTCATCGATAGTCCGAATGTTAAAAGTAATAATACAATCATTTTTTTCATTAAATTCTCCTCATTCATTATATAACGGGAAACTACTTCATTCCATTATTTTTATATGCAATAATTTCATTAGAAATATGTTTAATGTCAAGCATTACTTTATCCAAATCAAAATTCGTAAATTTGCGATTTTTTAGAATTATTTTACCGTTAATTATTACTGTATCCACATCACTTCCATTAGCCGAGTAAGTTAAATGTGAGTAAGGGTCATACATTGGTGTCAGATGAGGTTTATTAATATCAATGATTATTAAATCAGCTTTTTTCCCTATTTCCAATGAACCTGTAATATTATCGATTCCAATAACTTTAGCACCATTTATAGTTCCCATCCTCAACACTTCTTTCGCATTCATGATCGTGGAATCGTCATTAAGTGCTTTGTGGATCTTAACTGTAAGACTCATTTCTTCGAACATGTCTAAATTATTATTACTTGCAGGGCCATCCGTTCCAAGAGAAACAGTTAATCCTTTTTTTATCATTTTCGGTACTTCTGCGATGCCACTCGCTAATTTAAGATTGCTTTCTGGAGAATTTACAATACCGACATTTCTATTTTTCAGGATATTCATATCATTATCAGTCAAATGAACACAATGAACCGCAACAGTTTTTTCATTAAGAAAGTTAATACTGTCTAGATATTCAACAGGTGTCATTCCGGTTTTTTCTTTGATCAACTTAACTTCATCAGTTGTTTCTGAAATATGAATATGAACAGGCAAATTTTTCTCATCTGAAAGTTTTTTTATTCTTTTAAGTAAACCTTCGCTGCAAGAATATGGTGAATGTGGAACAATTGATGGAATTATCAAATTATCATTTTCATATTCATTAATAAATTCCAAGAAATATTCTTCAGAAGTTTTTTTCACTGAAGCCGGAAAATCAATAACCGCTTCACCAAGAACCGCTCTCATTCCAATGTCCTTACAATTTTCAGCAGTTACACCTGTAAAAAAATACATATCGTTAAAAGTTGTAGTTCCGGAAAGGATCATCTCTGCAATAGCAAGTTTCGAAGCAGTTTTTATATTTTTCTCTGTTACAAATTTATCCTCAAGTGGCCAAATATAATTATTTAGCCAATTCATCAGTGAAAGATCATCCGCAACACCACGGAACATGGTCATTCCTGAATGAGTGTGTGCATTAATTAGTCCAGGCATTACGATATTATTTTTAGCATCAATTATTGTTTTGGAAGTAGCTTCTGGTTTTTCTATTCCCAAGTATACAATTTTATCTTTCTCAATGCCAATAAATCCATTCTCAAAAGTATTCATTTGACTATTCATTGTTAAAATATTGGCATTTTTTATTAAAATATCAAAGTTGAGCATAGTAAACCTACGTTATAATTAATGTGAAGTTCCATTATAATAAGAATATAGTGCAAAAGCAAAATCATAAATTAATTTTGTTATCTGTAATTGAAGTGTAACAAGTATGAAACTAGAGTAAGTATGAGATAGACTAAAATGTCATTAATCATACTGCCTGTAAGGAAATCTTCTTATTTTCACGATGCCTATTAAACCAAGAACATAACAATCTGTTCACACTAATTGTTATGGAGTTACGCCAAATTGAAGTTAAAAACAAATTAATCATGAGGAGGGTTCATGAAAAAATTCCTAGTTGTAATTTTAGTCATATCTGCAATGCTTTCTGCAGCATTTGTTGACAAGAATAAAGCTCAAACGGTAGCAGAGAATTATTACAAGAACTATGCACCAGCTTCCGCTAAAGGGAACACAGTGCAAAAAGTTTCAGAAAAAGTATATAATGGTCAAGTGACTTGGTATGCAGTTTCATTTAATCAAGGTTTTGTGATTATATCGGCTGACGATGCAGTAAGATCTATCTTAGGATATTCTTACAATGGTGAGATAACTGATGATCTTTACAATACTCAAAATCCATTCGTTAACAGATTTGACGCTTTTGACAAGCAGATAGTTGAAGTTAGAGAAACAGGTTATGTTGACACTAAAGCTCAAACAGAATGGAAAAATATCGAGAATAACATTTTTCCAAAAGCTTCTAAAGCTGTTGTCGTAGATGCTTTGGTAGAGTCAAGATGGGGGCAGGGATGGCCTATGAATGATTTATGTGGTACTGTCAAGAAAATTGTGTCTGAGATCATTCTAACATCATATCAAGTTTCTCTCTACTGGATGAAAAAGCTGTTACAGGATACGAATAAGTTTTCTCTTCAAAACCCATTAAATA
>JAQIDB010000114.1 GCA_027858225.1 Candidatus Delongbacteria bacterium | reverse complement strand
TATTTAATGGGTTTTGAAGAGAAAACTTATTCGTATCCTGTAACAGCTTTTTCATCCAGTAGAGAGAAACTTGATATGATGTTAGAATGATCTCAGACACAATTTTCTTGACAGTACCAGTAATTCACCTAAAGGGCTATGCGTAGCCAGAATAAAATCTTTTCCTTCATCTTGTGCCTTTAATGCTCTTTTGATCCATTCTTCTGCTGCAAGACATCTTTCCTGAGCATTTGTAACCGGAATATCATCGTAATCATAACATTCAGTATTCTTTAATTCCTGCTTTAATAATTTGATCATTGTTGATTTTCCCGAAGCTGCTGCTCCAGATAGTATGTATAACATAATTTTCTCCTTTTGTTTTGTTTTATTTCTTCTTACCACAATTAATTATAATTTTTTTTCCAAATCATAGCGGGTTATTTCGTAACCTAGTTTTAAATTAAGATCCAACATAGTTTTGTTTGATGAGTAAACATTGGTTCTGATTTTCTTAACTCCTCTATCAATAGCTATTTTCTCGATCTTCTTTTTTAACTCTGTTGCAATTCCTTTTTTCCTAAATTCTGGTGATATCCACAAAGAAAAAATTTCTGCAACATCAGGTCTTTTAGGTAATAACTCTGCCCATATAAATCCTATTATTCCTTTTTCAGTTTTAGCAGTTAATCCAAATAAAATATTTCTATCAATTGCTTTAAGAAAATCTGTTCTAATCTCATTTAGTTCTTCTTCAGAAAAACTATAATTTTCAATCCAAAGAGCAGGAGTTTCAATATGACGTAGACAGATAAACTCAACTTCTTCCATGTCATTTGTATTGATCTGTGATATAGATAATTTATTCATTTATATTTCTCCATTTATGTTAGTTGCACAGGCTAATACCTGACAAGGGGATCGGATCCCCTTGTTGCAACTATTTTTTCTTCACAACCAATTAGAAACTGTAATTGATCTTTGCATAAGCTTGCTCGTATGTGCTGACATATTTATCCATTACAGAATTATCGCCTGCAGTGCTGAAACCGGCAAAGAAATTACAATCTGGTCTGAATTCCCAGCGAAAATTTGAAAAGAATCTGACTTTGTTTATATTATCGGGATTATCGGAATTATTATAGCGCAAACCGTTAGTCAGTGAAATATCGTTTGAGAAATTGATCGTTAAACCAGCATTACTGATCCAATATTCCGGATCATAACCACTTGATTCTGGAAATCCTTCATATCTGTAACGAACAGCACTAATACTATACGCAGAATATTTGTTGATCTTACCACTGGTTGAAAAAGATGAGAAATAATAAGAATATTTGTCATTTAGACTATATACTACCATTTCACCGATCTCCTGATAAAATCCGAAATTTAAAAAATCCCACTTGTTGAAATTAGCACTAAAAGAGCAATTCGGTACATTAAATCTGGTTCCGATGAAATTATCCTGATTAAAATTTCCACCAACATTGTATGAAAATTTGTACTGAGTATTCATCCAGAAATTCACACCTGAATTCAAATATCGCATTTCATCATTTGCTGTATAAAAAGAAATACTGCCCCAAGTATTATAACCGTAACTTTTTATAAATTTAGAAGGAGATTCATCTTTCCAACCAAAATTGTAGGCAGGATAATAAAACCCTACATCATCAGCTCTTCCCATACCTGCTTCGAAGTCCTCTGAAACGATTCCGTAGCTTACTGACCAATTACATTGACTGCTATTACCATAATAACCTCCAAAAGTATTAAAGCCCTTCTTAATCTCTCTCTCACCATCATCAATGTATGAATAATTAAATTCACTCCAGGCTGAATGATGCTGATTAAAAGTAAATGACGGCTGTATATGAAACACATCAGCATGATAATTCTTATTTTCTCTGTTTAGAAATGTGAACTGTATTCCCAAATTATCCATAGTAGGTTTATATGCAAGGATATGAAAAAAATCATCTCTGTTCGTTACAGAATCTCCGATACTGATCTCTTTATCCATTGAAGATAAAAATCCATATGTGCATTCTGGAGTACTGCCGGTAACTTTTAAAGCATAATTCGGTTGCATAATGTTTCTGGAATAAAACAAATTACTGCCGACACCAAATGCATCCAGATCTTCGTTGAAGAAATATCTGTTCTCTGAATAATACGGGGCATTACGCATGTTGAATGTGTTTTGTGCATAATCCAAAGGGGCGTCCGAAAAATCGGGATTAACGCTCAATTTTGCTTTGATAGCATTGTTCGGATTATAAGAAAAATCAAAACCGATATTATCAAGATCATTTAATTTGTTTTTATCGAAATCATACGAAGGATCAGGTGAAGATTTCTTATTTTTTATGTCATACTTTTTTAAGTAATAAGGACGAAAGAGAATATTGCTGTTAGTTGCTATTTTTTCTTTTATTACAATATCTTCTGCTTTTCTAAAATAATCTTTACCCAAATTTATCCTCAAATAAGGAGAAATAAAAAATTCATTCAAATGCTTATTAAATCTTGATAGAATGATTTTCCAATTATATGGAGGTTCGCCCTGAAAACGTAGATCCTTGAAAGGAACTTCCATATTGCATATCCATTTCTTATCCGTTATTTGATTTTTATAAGTGTAACCGCTATTCCAACCTCCGTCAATACCCATATCCTCAGTTCTGATCGCGTCTGTTCTTCCTCCTAATGGATAAGCATAAAAAACATAAGCGTAGCATTTATTTACATCCGTAATGACCTGTAAACGAACATAGTTCTCAGTAGAGAAATCATCCCGTTTCCTAAAACTGCTTTCACCGAAAGTTGAATCTATTTCAGCTTCCCAATGCATAAATAATTTTTCTCCGTTATGCCAAAACCAGGCTTTGTTATCCTGCTCACATTTCAAGGAGTCATCATTGTCTCCATTAAAAAACCCTGTACATAAGTTCTCATCTGTTTTAACAGGCTTTTCAGAAAAAGGTATCGTGAAAGCACCAAGCCAATGACAGGTTATTAATATTAATAATATTGTTTTATTCACTTTTACTCCTTAAATTTTCACGCATTTCATTGAAAAGATGAAAGGCAGATCCTTACCTTCAAGTATCCAGTATTCATCATCTTTTTTCTTCATATTCGGAAATCTTTCCCATCCACATAGGGGAGATTCCTTGAACGAAGTGATCCTCAATCCATTGTTGATTGAAGCCATGATAAATTCACTTACGGGATGTGCCCATTCGTATTCTGTTGTGTTTTCCATTTTATCAGCACCATCAGTATACGTATATAGCTCTTCATAACGATGAGCTTTGTTATTGAAGTACGGACCGATTATCTCAAGCTCACCTTTTTCTTCGCTATACTCGTACAGAGTATTACTCGGATGTCCGTCAAGTATAACTAACGATCCTCCTGGCTTGAGATAATGAGATGCTATCTCGAACCATTTGTTCAGGTCGTCGATCCAGCAGAATACTCCATATGATGCGTAAACGATGTCATATTGTCCTTTTAGCTGATAATTCAGTTCAAGCACATTGGCGCAAATGAATCTAGTATTTGTTCCAGTCTTTTCTGCAAGCTCTCTTGCAAGTTCGATAGCATTTGATGAAAAATCTGCACCGGTTACTTCTGCACCCATTCTGCTCAAAGATATTGAATCCATACCAAAATGACATTGTAGATGTAGTATCTTTTTACCTTTCACATCACCAAGTTCTTCAAGCTCAAGGCTTTTTAGTGAACTTTTTCCTTCCACATCATAGAATTCAGACTTTTTATGAATTCCAACTCTTTCATTCCAATTTTTTTTATTTGTATCAAAATATTTATTCATTATAATTTTCTCCTTCTAAAAGAGGGAACGGTAAGAAACCGTTACCTACAGTTTTTCTTATATTATCTCTGGAACCAATAACTTACTTTCAATAAGAATATATCGTTAGGATAAATACTGAAAAGGTTATCAAGATTTTTAAGTGGATCTAAACTTTTTGATGAATTAATATATTCTTCTCTATTATGTGTCCAAACCAGGTAGACCGTAGAACCGGGTAAAAATTCCCATTGTATTACAGCGTTCCCTTGAAAACTCATATAGTTAAAATCAGCACTTTTTTCATCCGGTAGACCAAATTCAGCAAGAGTTGTATCGACAATAGCTTTATATCTTATGTTCCTATCTGAGTTATCAGCATCATTTATCAATTTAAATTCTGAGTACTTGCCTACAACGACATATGGTGAAACAAAAAGCTTAAGAGAAAGTCTTGGAGTAAAGCAATAATTTGCATT
>JAQIDB010000106.1 GCA_027858225.1 Candidatus Delongbacteria bacterium | reverse complement strand
TATTTAATGGGTTTTGAAGAGAAAACTTATTCGTATCCTGTAACAGCTTTTTCATCCAGTAGAGAGAAACTTGATATGATGTTAGAATGATCTCAGACACAATTTTCTTGACAGTACCGTTATAGTTAATGTATTCGCTTTTGACATCGAAGTTGTAACTGCTGCTGAGTTTGTGTTGCTTAATACGGTAACATTTACTATTTCTGGTTCGTACTGATCAAAGACATTAGAAACATCAATTATTTCTGAATCATTGAAACTATAAAGTTTACTTGCTATTGGATTAGCAACGTAAACCAGACCATCATAATCAGCGATAGCCTGATCAATCGCAGCTCTACAAGCATCATCATCATATCCACTCATAGAAAAATACAATTTTCGATCTCTTCCAATCACTACAGTATAAGGTACATATCCATCACCATATTGACTATAGTATGAACCTAAACCTACAGTTGCAGCATTACCCGAAACATAATAAGTTACAGATGGTGAAAATTGATCTCTGTAACCTGCATCTAATAAGCTCGGAATGCTTGCGTTTTGAGTATCTCCATAAACAATATGAACCTGAGACTCAGTGTATTCTTGCCAAATTGCTTCTAACAACGGACCCTCCGTTTCACAACCAGGTCAACCTAAGTATCCCCAAGTTATGAGAAGAACATCCTTGTTATCCACAAAGCTTTGGATAGATTCTGAGATTATAGATCCATCTTTTGAATCTTCCCAACTAATATCGGTTACATTGTCACCGACTACATACTGTGAAAACGCAGTCATTGTTAATCCCACCATGAGCATTATCAAGATTTTTTTCATACCTTTCCTCCATTTTAATTATACCATACTTACATATATTATCAAATGTATATAGAATTACATATATAGAGTTATTTGAATATTCAAAAAATAATATATTGATTTTGTTTTGTCAATGATAAAAATGTTAAAGATTTCACGTATGATAAAACGCATAAAAAAAAGGCGAGAAATCTTCTCGCCTTATGTAAAACAAAAAGGTATACTTATTTAATCAAGATCATCTTTTTACTGATCGCATCCCTACCAGTTGTAAGGGTATAGTAATATACTCCTGCACTAAGTCCGAGAGCTTCATAGTTTACAGAATAATTACCCGGTTTTTTTTCATCGTTTAAAAGAGTATTAATTAACTGACCATTTAAATTGTAAATGCTTAGATTAACAATATTTCTCTTTTCAACAGAGAAATTAATCATTGTTGTAGGGTTAAATGGGTTTGGATAATTTTGAGCTAAAGTAGTAGTAGAAGGAATTGAAAAATTATCTATACCTGTTGGAGAAGTGATAGTGATATCATCAAGAGCAACTTCATTTCCGTAAGTATATTCATAAACAAATGCGATCCTAATAGTTTTGTTGTAATATGAACTTAAGCTTAATTCAATTTCTGAATTGAAATAATTATCTGGTGTAGTTCCGTCATAATCTAGTATACTTGTCCAGCCTTTAGTTCCATCATTTACAAGTACATGTAATTTCGTCTCAAAATCACTACTTTTATACCAAAGCCAAAATTTTAAAAAGTAATCATCATAATCCAACTGTATTTCAGGAGAGATCAACCAATTAAATTCAGGAGCCCAATATTGTATAATTATTGAATTCTCGCCAGAATAAATATAGTCCGTTCCAGAAGAACTACTTGAATCTGTGGATGTATTGTTATACCATGTTTCTTCCGTAGGTAATGGATCAATTAAATTTACTCCATTCAAACCACCGTCAGCAGCAGTATTGTATTTTATTTCCCAGAAGAGAGGTGGAAACAAAGCTTCTTCAAATCCTTGATCCATACCTGAAAACGCCGTTGGATCATGAGAATAGACATTGAAATCAAAAGTTTTGTAGTTAACGATTGATTCACACTTTAAGGTGATCACAGCAGGAGTCGTTGCATTACCTAAAGCAGACAGTGATAAAGTGGTTCCGTTTAAAACTGTTGAAACAAGTGAAGGATCAGTATTTCCTTCCAATGTGATAATAACATCATTTCCTTCATATTCATTAAAAAGGTCGCTTATGTCAATGTCTTCATTGTCTCCAGCAGTATAAAATCTATCATCTACAGGTTGATTTACATAAACTCCTTCACGAGGAAACTCATCAATTGCTTTGTTTAAAGCTGTTCTGAAATCCTCAGTTCCTTCAAAATCACCATCTTCATATTTAACACTATCCCAATAGACAATCTTGTCATTTCCATCATAGCCAATTATAACAAATACCGGAGTCCCTGGTGGGTCTGTTGCATATCCGCAAGTCAATGCGTATTGGTATAAGTTTGTATCGTAAGGATAAGTAATTGGCCAAGGATAGGTTAGATCAGTACTCCAATCGTATGTACATATCCAGTATGATTTGCCAGCATATGCCCCACCTTCTCCGGTTGCTCCGGATTTATAAATATCAATCCATAAAGAATCTAATACAGGCGCCGCCTGTGCACAAGTTGATCAACCAAGACCTCCAAAGAATAAAACGACAACCTTGTTTTGATTTGTGATCTCATCAAAAACAGTACTCGAGTAACCAAAATTATCTGTCCAAGCCAGATCATCATCAGGATCAACTGTATCACCAATGTTATAAACTGCGAACAAATTCAAAGCCATTAAGAATGTGAAAAAGAAAATCAATTGCTTCATAATACTCTACCTTAATTTAATTATTCCTATGAGTTGCTATTACAACAATAAAGAATATAGAATAAATCATATATTGTCAATGATGAATGTTATTATTTTGGTGGGAATTATTTATAGGGAACTCAGATCTGAATTCCCTACAAAAACAAATTATTTTATAATGTCAAAATTGGTATATTGTCTCAAAACTTCAGGAACAGTTATAGACCCATCCTCATTCTGATAATGCTCCAATAAAGAGACCATCAATCTTGAAGTCGCCAATCCACTTCCATTTAAAGTATGAATAAATTCAGGTTTTGCTTTCGGTTCAGGTCTGAAACGAATATTCATTCTTCTTGCTTGAAAATCCTCAAAATTACTGCATGATGAAGCTTCTAAATATTTATCTTCCGCAGGTGACCATGTCTCAATATCATAACATTTTGCAGCTCCAAAACTAAGATCTCCAGTACAAAGTTCAAGCACTCTATAAGGTAGTTTCAGTTCTCCAAGAATTCCTTCAACTCGCTTAACTAAATCCTCTAATTCTTCATATGAAGTCTCAGGTTTTACAAATTTTACCATCTCAACCTTATTGAACTGATGAGTTCTGATAATACCTTTATTATCCTTACCATAACTTCCTGCCTCTCTTCTAAAACAAGGAGTATAACCCGTATAATAAATTGGTAATTCTGTATCAGAAAGCATTTCTTCCCTGTGAATATTTGTGATCGTTACTTCACCAGTTGGAACAAGATACATCTCGTCTCTTTCACTGTAATACATATCGTCTTTCAACTTAGGTAGTTGAGAAGTACCTTCCATAGCAGATTTCAACGCCATGATCGGAGGCATAATTTCTTTATAACCATCAGCAATATGATAGTTAAGCATATAGTTTATCAAAGCTCTTTCTAATGTTGCTCCCTTACCCATATAAATAGGAAAACCAGAGCCTGACATTCTACTTCCACGTTTAAAATCAATAATTTCTAATTTTTCAACAAGTTCGAGATGATCTTTAGGTTTAAATGCAAAATCTCTTTTTTCACCAACTTCTTTTACCGTAACATTTTCTTTTTCACTCTTACCTACAGGTACAGATTCATGTGGTAAATTAGGCATTAACATCATAATTTCTCTGATATCAACGTCAATTTCTCTGATCTGACCGTCAAGAACAGCAATTTTATCACCAATCTCTCTCGTTTGAGTAATAGGTTCAGTTGCATCTTGCTTTTCTCTCTTCAGCTGAGCAATCATTTGAGTAGCTTTATTTCTAGCTGCCTTAAGCTCTTCAGTTTCACCTAATAGCTTTCTTTTATCAATATCAAGTTGTAATAATTTATCAATATCAATAACGGTGTTTTTATTTTCTAATCTTGTTTTTACTTCATCAGGATTTTCTCTGATATATCTAATGTCTAACATTATTATGCTCCCATCTTTTGTATTTACGGCTTGTAATATAAAAAATATTTATGGTTTAGCAATTATTTATATTTGTATAATACTAGTCTTATTTCATTAAGATCATTTTCTTGGTCGATCGAACTCCTTCAACTTCAAGTTGATAGAAATACAATCCAGAATTCAAATCCTGACCATCGAAACTATAGCTATAGCTGCCTTTCGCCAACTTGCTATTATTTAAAATTTTAACCATTTCACCTTTTGTGTTGTAAACAGTTAATTTAGTAAGCGAATTATGATTCAAAGTAAAATTGATTTCTGTTGTTGGGTTGAACGGATTTGGATAGTTTTGATGAAGAACAGTAGATGCTGGTAAAAAAGCTTCATGAATACCAACTGTTCGAGACCATATTTTTATATCATCAACAGCTACGCTATTACTATCACTATTCTCAGTTACAAAGGCCACTCTAATAACTTTCCCCACATAATCAGCTAGCGGAACTTCTACTTCAGATTGAAACATATTATCAGGTGTTGAACCATCATATGAAAGGACATTGGTCCATCCGTTTACAAAATCATTTACCATAACATAGAATTTTGTCGGATAATCACTGCTTTTGAACCATACCCAAAATTTAAGAATATAATCATCGTAATCAAGTTCCATCCCAGGTGATATTAACCAGTTAAAATCAGGAGCATCAAATTGTATCGCAGCAGAATAATCCCCTGTCCTTATATAGTTAGATCCAAGATTGGTATTATCTGAAGAATTGATCATCCATGTTTTACCTGGTATTGGATAGCTTAGGTTCGTTCCGTCCAAACCTCCATCTGATGAAGTATTACACTTAACTTCCCAATATTTATTTTCACCTTCAAACGATCCCGACTCAAACCCAACATTCAGTGTATCAACATCAACGATATTAATGATCTTTTCAAGCTGCATTCCTGCATACCAAGCACCATCATAATCTGAAGTATAACTATTCGTAAGCACCCAGCCATCTCTCTCAGTCCAGATCCAAGTATTAGAGCTTTCTCCATTCGGATCCAATGGCATGAAATTACCTTCAGTTGAAAAAACAATTGCTATATCTCCAGTTAAAATAGTTTCTGGGAAACTATCATCTATTACTTGATATGTAGGTGAACAAGGATTAATTTCCAATGAATTTACATAACTTCCAATTATTATAGAATCAATTGGTACTTCATCAAATTTAACAATTTTCCACTCGATATTTTCCGGTAATTCAAATCCAAATTCGATCTGCTTCAAAATAAAACTCTCAGATCCCAAAGAAAAATGTGCTGCAGCTTTCCACGAAATCGAATCACTACCCAAATTATGTTGAAAATTATAGTTCGAACCACCTTCATACCATTTATAATGCATAGAGGTATCCTCTACTGCAACTTGAAAAGTATCTGAAGCTGAATCAAGCCTAGTACTATCTGCATAGGCAGTTAATGTAATATTCGATCTCCCAACATTATCTTTAACCCAGAAATCAATCCCTCTGGATAGTACGTTATCTAAAGTATCGACATTCTCAAAAACATAAATCAAATTTACTATATTTATATTTTCTGCAAAGACAGAATCAGAAAAAGCTAAATGGCTAAATACATTCGACGTGTATAAGTCTATAACAGAATCATTGAATGGCATTGCTCTAGACATTGTAAAATCAGGTAACGGATTTACAACAGAAAAATTCACTTTACTAGAATCCTTTGATCCTAAATTCTCTTTATGAATTGAAAAAGGATTGGCAAGCATCAATGATGTAAATATAATGATAAATAATATTATTACTTTAAATTTTGTCATTTATAATCTTCTTTACTGTTAGTTTTTGTTAATTAAACAGATAATATAATATCTTTGTTCGAATGTCAAATTAAATTGTATTTGCAAACTAAAAGAAATGTACTTATCTTACCCCCCTCTTGACAAACGATGTCAACTTGAAATAGATATATTGTGTAAAAATGAAGATATTCAAGGAGATCATGTTATTTTAGAAATGAGTTTACAAATGTAAACGACTGAATAAAATTCCATGAATCGACGCAGAAAATCAAAGTTTTTACCAATAGATCGCCTTGGTGGTGAAATTGGTAGACGCACTGGACTCAAAATCCAGCGGGGGCAACTCTGTGCCGGTTCGATTCCGGCCCAAGGCACAAAGAAGTGAGCTGATTCAGCTCACTTTTTTTATTTATAAATTTTTAACTTGTAAATAATTACATTTTTTGCTATAATTGTACAACTGAGGTAAATCATAGTCAACCTCTCAATAAAAAACTATATTAGGTTACGGTATTAAGTTTCACCGAAACGTTCAAGAAGGTGGTGCTTTCGACAGCACAAAATGGAGAAGCTGGGAAAATGAGTACTTTCTATTTTGAAGGACCAATAGAAATAAATAAGGTCATTCATTTTAAAGATAAAAGTGAAATTAGACATGCTGTGGTGAGTCTGAGAAAAAAAGAAAATGAGATCATTGAAATAATTAATGGTTCTGGGATCAAGTTTCAGGCAAAAATAATTGAATGCAATTCGAAAATATTGTCTGTATTACCTTCTCATAAAATTGATGATAATGTAGAGTACAATGACCTGCAAGTCACTATTGCTATAGCGGTTCTTAATAAATCTTCAAAGATGAAATTTCTTATTGAAAAACTAACTGAGATCGGAGTATATGGTTTTATTCCATTGATCACTGAAAGAACGTCATTTCCAAAAGCAAAGACAGAATCTCTACAAGCATCAATGATATCTGCATTAAAACAATGCGGAGGTACAAAAAATGTAGAAATTTCATCTCAAATTGAATTAAAACAATTCGTTAAAACTGAGGAATTTACTAAAAAATACTTTGCTGACATAGATGGTGAAATATTTAATGTTGACTATCCAGAAAAAAACATTAAATTACTGATGACTATCGGACCCGAAGGTGGGTTTACTGACGAAGAAAAAATATTATTAAAAAAGAATGATTTCAAACCGATCAGACTTAATAAAAGAGTATTAAGAGCGGAAACTGCAGCTCTTGTAGCTGCTTCAAGAGTTTTAAATTAGTATCGAGGAGTGCGATGCCGAACATAATTAGAAAAACAGACTATATTAAAAACGTGTTTAAGAAATATCCTATACTTAGAGATGTTTTCATTGAAAAAAATATGCATTGTGTTGGTTGTGAAATTTACAAATTTGCAACTATCTCAGAATCTTGTAGTAACCATAATTTAGGTAATGTTGATGAGTTTGTTGAATATTTGAATGAAATCAAACAGACCCAAGATTAATGGACATTTATTACTATCAATCCGAATTTCATAAAGAACGAAATATTTGGCTAAAAGAAGTTTCTAGAACTTTTTATCTTTCCATTCAAGCCTTACCGAAAGATCTTCATATCTACGTAGGTCATTCTTATCTTATTTGCAGATTATTAGATACTTTAGAAGATGCTTACGACATTAACGTTGATACTAAGATAAAAGCTTTAGACCAATCTATAGCATGCTTAAAATCCATAGACAATTTTGATAAAAGTGATGATATTTTTAAACATCTTGCAGCAACTTCTGATATTAAGCCTTATGAAAAAATAATACTTGAAAATTCATTCAAAATATTTGAGTGTATAAATACTTTTCCAGAGAAAGTTCAGTCAGTAGTAAGAAAATGGACTATCGAGATGGCTGAAGGAATGAAGAAATATGCTTTTGGAACTGATAGGAATAAAGAACAGCTATCCTCAATTAACGAACTTGAAGATTATACCTACTATGTTGCAGGTACTGTCGGAGAACTTTTAAGTCAATTATTTACACTCGATAAATTTAGAATTCAAGAAAAAACTCAAGAGATAATGTTTAATAACTCGATTGCATTTGGAAAAGCTCTACAATATGTGAATATTATAAAAGATAGCAGAGAAGATTTTGAAGAGGACAGATGCTTTATCCCTGCTGATCTACTTGAGAAAAGATCCATATCTCTTGAAGAATTTTTTAAAAGTGACCGAAAAGAAGATATCAAAGAAATTTATCTGGAATTGATCCAAAGAGCTGAAAAATATCTTGATGATGCCATTGAATATATAAATATTATTCCGAAAAGACTTCATAAAATAAGATTGTTCTGCATTTGGCCTGTTGCTATGGCATACTCCACCTTACATGGTGTTAAAAACGATCTTGATGATTTTATCGGTTCAAATAAAACATATAAAATATCAAGAAATACTGTTAAGAGTATCGTAAAAAGAGGATATTTCGCCTCATACTCAAACTGGTATTTAAAACGCTTGTTAAAATCACTTTAAAATTCCCCTATATAATATATTACTTGCTTTTTGACTATAATTAATTATATTTAGCATTAATTAATTATGGACAAAGTTATAATAACATACACACCTACACGCGTAACGTCACTCAAAAATATATTATTTAGGACTTCTTATGCTTAAAACGATTGTTGACATAGGTAATGGTATCAAATTAAAAAATCCTATCATGACTGCATCAGGAACTTTTGGATATGGTGATGAATTTGCTGAACTTTATGACCTTGCAGAACTTGGTGGCATAGTAACTAAGGCTATAACCCCAGAATTAAGAATTGGTAATCCATTACCAAGAATAGCTGAAACCGAATATGGAATGCTGAATTCTATAGGGTTGGCAAACCTTGGTTTAGAGGATTTTGTTGAGAAAAAAATATCATTTATTGAGAAGTTTAATACTGTTGTAATCGTAAATGTCGCAGGTAAAGAACTTAAAGATTATATCGCAGTTGCAGAGAAATTAAATGAAATTGATTGTATCGATGGAATTGAAGTTAATATATCTTGCCCGAACGTAAAAGAGGGTGGAGTTGCTTTCGGAACGGATCCAAAAGTCGCTGCTGAGGTTACCAGAGAAGTTCGAAAGGTTTACAAAAAGCATATGATGCTTAAACTTTCACCGAATGTAACAGATATTACACAGGTAGCAAAAGCATGTGAAGGTGAAGGTGCAGATTCCTTATCGCTCATAAATACTCTATTCGGAATGGCAATAGATACTAAAACTTTTAAACCTAAAGTGAAATCAATTGTAGCAGGATATAGTGGTCCAGGGATTAAACCCGTTGCTCTTCAAGCTGTATATAAATGCTCACAAGCCGTAAAAATACCTTTGATCGGTATGGGAGGTATTACTTCAGCAGAGGATGTTATCGAATTTCTATTGGCAGGAGCAACGGCTGTTCAGGTCGGTACTGCAAATTTCACAAATCCATTGGCTGGATTAAATATAGTTAATGACTTAGAAATCATATTGAAAACTAGAAAAATTTCAGATATTAACTCACTTATCGGAGGAATGATCGTTTAAAAAAGTGAGACTTTTTTAAATTAATCAAATTAAGGGAAATTATGACTAACTACGATGAAAAATACCTCAAACGTGGTGCCAGTGCTTCAAAAAGTGAAGTACATACTGCTATAAAAAATACTGATAAAGGAATCTTCCCAGGTGCTTTTTGCAAAATTATAGAAGACCATCTTGGAAATGATAAAGAATATTGCAACATCATGCATGCTGATGGCGCAGGAACTAAGTCCTCATTGGCTTATATTTATTACAAAGAAACTGGTGATTTATCTATTTTTCGAGGCATTGCTCAAGATTCTTTGATAATGAATATTGATGATGTGATCGCTGTTGGTGCAACTGATAATATGCTTTTTTCAAATACTATCGGAAGAAACAAACATCTCATATCAGGTGAGATAATTGGTGAAATAATTGATGGTTACGAACAAGTTCTTTCAATGCTTAACGAAAATGGCATTGGTATTTACAGCTGTGGTGGAGAAACTGCTGATGTTGGTGATCTAGTAAAAACCGTTATAGTTGATTCTACTTTATCTGCAAGAATGAAAAAGTCAAATGTGATCAACAATGATAATATTGCTCCCGGAGATGTAATCGTCGGTCTTGCTTCATATGGCCAAGCAAGTTATGAAAGCCAGTATAATGCAGGTATGGGATCTAATGGTCTTACTTCTGCAAGGCATGATACTTTTACAAAATTGTATGTAGAAAAATATCCTGAATCATATTCGGCAGAGACAGATAAAGAATATGTTTATTGTGGAAAATATAAATTAACCGATGATTTCGGTCATGGAAATTTGACTGTTGGTCAAGCGGTATTATCTCCAACAAGAACATATGCACCTGTACTGAAAAAAATATTTGATAATATCGGTAGAAGTAAAATTCACGGAATAATTCACAATTCAGGTGGCGGACAGGTTAAGTGCAGATCATTTGGAAAGGGAGTTCACTACATTAAGAATTCTATGATAGAAATTCCACCATTGTTCGAACTGATAAAAGATTCATCCGGAACAGATTATCCTGAAATGTATCAAGTTTTTAATATGGGTAGCAGGATGGAAATAATCATTCCTAAAGATCTTGCTGAGGAAATCATTGAAATTGCAAGATCTTTCAAAATAAAAGCTCAAGTAATTGGTAGAGTTGAGAAAAATTCTGACAGTGACCTTGCAAACAAAGTTACTATTACAGCACCTGACGGAAGAGAAATCATATATTAATTATCCCAACGGGATATAACAACAATAACCACAGGTTTCAACCTGTGGAGATAAACTATGAATCTTAACGAAAGAAATATAATATTGGCATCAAAATCTCCTCGGAGAAAAGAACTACTCGAGAATATCGGGTTGAAATTTTCTGTGAGACCTGCTGATATAGAAGAAGTTCATAGAGGAATAACCGGCTTTGGTAATATTGTTATCGATTTGGCTGAACAGAAAGCGGATGTTATCAAAGAAAAAATGTTTCATGATAGGATCATCATTGCATCAGACACGATCGTTGTCATCAACGACAAAATCCTTAATAAACCCATTGATAGAGATGATGCGTTCAAAATGCTTAGAACTTTAAGTGGAAATATTCACAGTGTTTTTACTTCGTTATATGTTTATGATGGCTATGAAAAGAAAGAAATTAAAGAATATTCAGAGACAAAAGTAGAATTTTATAAACTTACCGATCAGCAGATAAATGATTATCTTGATACTCACGAACCGTTTGACAAAGCGGGAGCTTATGGAATTCAGGGTTACGGATCAAAGTTCATAAAAAAGATCGAAGGTTGCTTTTTCAGTGTTATGGGATTTCCAATCCCGTTATTTTCTCAGGAAATGTATAAATTAGGGTATCAATTATAAACAAGGATTCAAAATGATATACGAATTTAAAGGTATAAAACCTGAAATAGATGATGATGTATTCATAGCACCATCAGCGGATATTATTGGAAGAGTAAAGATAGCAAAAGGATCTAGCGTTTGGTTCAATGTTACTATCAGAGCAGATGTTGATGATGTAATCATAGGTGAAAATGTAAGTATTCAGGATAATTGCTGCTTACATCAAACTGAAGGATATCCATTAGAAATCGGTAATAATGTGACGGTTGGACATGCCGTAACATTACATGGTTGTAAAATTGCCGACAACACTCTCATCGGAATGGGGGCAACTGTTCTGGATGATGCAAAAATCGGTAAAAACTCTATCGTTGCTGCTGGAGCAGTAGTTTTAGAACATAAAAAATTCCCGGACTATTCTCTGATAGCAGGTGTTCCTGCAAAAGTTATCAGAACATTACCTGAGGATACGGAAGACAAATTGTATAAACATGCGTTAAGTTATGTGAATTACGCAAAAGAATATAAAGACAGTGATAAGTTGTAAGTGGTCAGTGGTTAGTAGGGGCGTTATTTATAACGCCCGAAGTAAAGATCCTGAAATAAATTCAGGATGACAATGTAGGGGCGTACCCTTGTGGTCGCCCAGCAAAAGAAATGAAACGAGAAATAAAAAAATAAAAATAAATAGGAGAAACAATGTTTTTTTCAAAAAAAATGAAATTCGGTGACAAGGAATTAGTTCTTGAATCTGGTAAAATGGCAAGACAAGCAAATGGGTCTGCCGTTGTAAAATATGGTGATAATATATTGCTCGTAACAGTATGTGGTAAAAAAGAACCTGCTGTAGGTTATGATTTCTTTCCACTAACAGTTGAATACAGGGAAAAAATGTATGCATCTGGAAAAATCCCCGGTGGATTTATAAAAAGAGAAGCAAGACCTTCACAGAATGAGACCCTAAGTGCAAGAATAATTGACAGACCTATTCGTCCTTTATTCCCTACAGGATTTAAGAATGAAGTTCAAGTTATCTGTAATATTCTATCATCTGAAGGTGATATGATGATGGATACTTTTGGTATAATAGGTACTTCATTAGCAGTAAACCTTTCAGACATACCTTTCTCACAACCTATTGCAGGTGTTAGAATTGGTAGGTTGGACGGCAAACTAATAGCGAACCCAACAACTGACCAGATGAAAGAATGCGATATTGAGCTTGTTTTAAGTGGTGGTAAAGGATTTATCTCAATGGTAGAGGGAGAATCTCATGAAATATCTGAAAATGATCTTCTTGAAGCAGTGAAATTTGGTCAGAAAATCATTGATAAGATCTGCGATTTTCAGGCTAAGATTATTAAAGAATTTGGAAAAAAGAAATTTAATTTTGCAATTCCTGAAATACCTGAAGCTATAAAAAAGAAAGTAACAAAACTTTCAAATGCCAAGATTAAGAAATTTGTAAAACTCAAGGATAAAGAAGTAAGAAATGAAACAAGAAAAGAGCTTTATATTGAAGTTGACGAAGCACTTGCTGAAGAATTTCCTGATTCAAAGAAAGTATTCCATGAAATAATGCACGATCTTGAAAAAGATATCGTTAGAGGGAATATCATTAAGAATAAGAAGAGAATTGATGGCAGAAAGCCTGATGAGATCAGACAGATCACTTGTGAATTAGATATCTTACCAAGAGTTCATGGATCGGCTTTATTCACAAGAGGTGAAACTCAGAGTCTTGGAGTTTGTACTCTCGGTGGTGATATGGATTCTCAAATGGTTGAAACTATATATGACAAATATAGCCAAAAGTTTTATTTACATTACAATTTTCCTCCATTTTCTGTAGGTGAAGTAAAGAGAATTATGGGTGTTTCAAGAAGAGAGATCGGACATGGCCATTTGGCTGAAAGATCATTCTATCCAGTGATGCCTACTGAAGCGGATTTCCCTTACACTATCAGATTAGTATCTGAAATATTAGAATCAAATGGATCATCTTCAATGGCATCTGTTTGTTCAAATTCTCTTGCCATGATGGCTGCAGGTGTACCAATTAAAAAACAAGTTTCTGGTATTGCTATGGGTCTTATCAAGGAAGGTGATGATGTAGTTATACTTTCAGATATTCTTGGTGAAGAAGATCATCTTGGAGATATGGACTTTAAAGTAACAGGAACGACTGAAGGTATCTGTGCTTATCAAATGGATATTAAGGTGCAGGGAATTTCTTTTGAGATTATGAAAGCTGCCCTTAAACAAGCAAAAGCAGGAAGAGAGCACATCCTTGGAATTATGTATGATACTATTAAAGAGCCAAGAACTGAACTAGCTCAACATGCTCCAAGAATTCTAAATTATATTGTACCAAAAGATGAGATAGCATTGCTTATCGGTCCAGGCGGAAAAACGATAAAAGGTATTATTGCTGACTTTGATGTAAAAGTAAATGTCGATGACGATGGGCTTGTTAAGATTCTTTCTGAAGGTGAGAATGGTGAAAAAGCTCTAGCTTATATCAAACAAATGTTTGCAAAACCTGAAAAGGATAAGATATACGAAGCAACAGTAAAATCAGTTAAGCCTTTCGGTGCATTTGTCGAGATCCTGCCAAGGCAAGAAGGTCTTGTTCATGTTTCTGAAATAGCTATTGAAAGAGTTGAAGATATTGACAAATATATAAAGGTTGGAGATGTCATCAAAGTAAGATATAAAGGTAAAGATAAGCAGGGTAGAATACAACTTGCCCGAAAAGAGATCTTACTTGAAGAAAAGAAAAAAGCTGAAAAATAAATATAAATCTTAAATCAAACCGTTATGCAAACGGTTTGATTTAATTTTCTTTTTAATTGCTTTATTAATTTAAACATTTATATTTTTCTTTAATTAATAAAACAGATTCATTACGCAGCAAACATAATTAAATGTAATATTTATTTAAAATAAGATTACTGATATGGATGATAGCAATACGAACAGAAAGCTCAGAGCAATCATGTTCACTGATATTGTAGGATATACTACTTTGATGCAACATGATGAAACCGAAGCTTTAAAATTACTTCAAAAGCATAAGGATCTAGTCAAAGAAATCGTTGAAAAATTTGGTGGGAAGATCATTAAGCATATCGGTGATGAAATTCTTATTGAATCTGAATCGGCTGTAATGTTAGTGTATTCAGCACAGGAACTTCAAAAAAAGCTTTCCGAAAGAAATGCATCTGTACCTAAAAGTAGAGAACTTTGGGTAAGGATTGGAATTCATATTGGCGATGTTGTTTTTCAAGACAATGATATCTTTGGTGATGGCGTTAATATAGCCTCAAGATTGAGACCTTTAGCGGATCCGGGTGGAATTTGTATCTCACATGCTGTTCTTAGATTATTAGGAAACCAAAATGAAATACAAACAAGTTTACTCGGTTTAAAAAAATTGAAGAATATTGATGATAAGGTTAAAGTATATAACGTACATGTTGATACTACCTATCACCCCACTCTTAGTTCTGGAAAACCCTCACTCGGAGAGTCTAAATCATCATGGCCAAAATATTTACTATTTTCAGCTGCTTTAATATTTTTCGGTATAATCCTATATTTTTCGGTTTTCAAGAGTAAATATACAGATTATGAATTGGACTTTTACAAAGGTGATTTATTGTCTGCTTATGAAAAAACATCTGATGATAAAGAACTTGGCGACATAAAAGAACACTATTTTCATATTTTATCAGCAACAGACCTACAAGGTGAAAAATTAAAACAAGAATATAGGTCCCTTGCAAAATCTAACCCGTATTCGTCTGAAGCAATTTTTTATCTAGGACTCACTTATTCTCTTTTTTCAACTAGTGAATCTCAAATAGATAGCTCGATCTATCTATTTAATTTAGC
>JAQIDB010000100.1 GCA_027858225.1 Candidatus Delongbacteria bacterium | reverse complement strand
GCAGATATTCCAGAAAATACTATCGACCAAAATGCAAATGAATTTTCTGTAAGTGAGTAAAAAACAAAGGGTAAAACAAGTATTGGAAAAATTGCAGCAGCGTAAATGTTTATTATTCTGTTATAAATTATGGAGGCAATGGCATTAAACTTTCCTACGATTTTATAAATTCTTGATACTTTATAAATATCACCACCAAAGATGCTAAGAAAAAAATTATTGAATAAATAAGAAGTTAAAATTTGATTGAATAATGAACCATATTTCAGCCCTTCAATTTTAGGCAAAGTCATTTTCCATCTATATGCTATTAAGAACTGGCTAAAAAAGATTAAAATAAATCCAATCAAATATGTATAAAGGTTAACATTCTTAAAAATATCTATAAGCTCAGAGAAATTGATTTTTCTTAAGATGAGAAAAAACAATAATGCTGAAATTAACGCTAATATTTTACGATATTTATTTTTCATTTGATATCTTCTGTGCAATTATACTCATTCTACCACTTTTAAAAGGGTACATAATTATTTCGAGGATAATTGATAGGAATAATTTTATTATGTGAGGTAAAGAATTTAAAATTTTGAAAAAAGTTTTTTTGAATTTGTTTTTCGAAAATAAAGAATAGTATTTTATTGCTCTAACCGTATCGAGAGGTCCAAAGTCTCCTTTGAATAATACTATGCTATAATTATTTTTTTTAAGTAATCCAATCAATCCTTTTTTTGAGAAATGGAACCTGTGCCTTGGAAGGTCGTAGCCAGTCCAATATTTTCCTAATAATTTAGCAGACCATGAATCTGTTCTTGGTACTTTTATGAATAAAAGTCCGTTTTTGTTTAAATGATTATTGATTATTCTCAAAATACTGATTGGATCAATAAAATGCTCAAGAACATGAAACATTATGATCATGTCGTATTTCTTTCTAAATTCGTAATCTTCAAAATATGCCATTGTTATATCAATATTGAATTTTTCTTTGGCATAATTTACTCCTGATTTACTTGGCTCAACCCCATCAACATCATAGTGCTCATTTTTTAAAAAGCTCAAAAACAATCCGGAGCCAGCTCCAATTTCTAGGATTTTTTTGCCACTCACCGGAAGTGCTTTTTTTATTATTCTCACATCGTTGTATGATTTTAATTTTTGTAATACTCCCAAAAACTTATTAGAGCTCTTGTAACAATCATAATCATCAGGATAATAAGTACTTAACTCTTCATTAGTCATAAAAGGTATCGAAAAGCAATTTTTACAACTATCGCAATAATGAATGTGAAAATCCGGAGAATTTCCATTGAGCATAAAATAATCTTTCGATTTAACGAAGAATTTAGTTTTAGGAGAATTACATAATGGACATTTTGAATTATTCATTGAGGTTAGAATTATACCTTCTTTAAGTTAATAATGTAAGAGATATTCTTTCCTAAATATAGTTGATTCGAGAAATTTAGACAAGAATAATCAAATTTTCTTTTAAAAAGTACTTATTGGGAATTTGAGAGATTAGATTTATGCATTTTATTATTCTTGAATATCAAGCTGTTATAAGATATATTCATACTAGAATTACGTTCACAAAAGAACAGAGAACATATGAATAAATTATTAAAAACTAGAAAAATACAGCTCGCATTTTTAATTTTTCTTGCCATTGTAGCCTACATTCCTTCATTCAAGGGAGTATGGCAATATGATGATTATCCAGTAATTGTAAATAATGAAAGCCTAAGTCATGCTATTACTAATCAACAATTCTTTGAGGGGAAAAGTTTTTTTAGGGCTATTCCAACTATTACATTCGCGTTTAATTACTCTATCGGTGGCTATAATGTTACTGGCTATCATTTAGTCAATCTCGTAGTTCACCTTCTTTCGGGGATTCTAATTTATCTATTTATTCTGGAATTGTTCTTAACAATCAAATTGAAAAACGGAATAGAATATAAAGAAGAAAAAGTTCAGAAAATTGCTTTTCTTGCAACTTTATTTTGGATGATTGCTCCTATTAACGTTCAAGCGGTTACTTACATTGTCCAGAGAATGACCTCTTTAGCGGGACTGTTCTATTTCTGTTCACTTCTGTTTTATCTTAAACTAAGAAATAATAAGGTTTTGAGTAGCAAAATAAGTTATAAATTGATGTCCTTATTTATTATATCGATTATTCTGGCGTTTTTATCCAAACAGAACACTTTTCTGATCATTCCGACGATTCTTTACATAGAATGGTCATTTTATAGAGAAGCTAGTTTAAAAAAAGTGAAGTTGTATTTGATAACAACTTTAGTACTTATACCTGTGTCGATGTTAATAATCTATCTGTTTTTTAGCAGTGGTACGGATACTAATATCTGGGCTGTATTTCAAAATAATTATACAAACAGAGAGTTTTCTCCTTTGCAAAGATTATTTATAGAACCGAGAATCCTGATTCACTATGTTTCTTTAATGATCTTTCCGTTCGTAGGAAGATTCCATCTTCTTTACTCTTTTGACTGGTTGAATGCGCCTTATCAGGTATTGCCGTATCTGTCAATAATTATTATATTCTCGGCTTTTGTATTTTCGATGATGTCTGCATATGTAAAGAAATATAAAATACTTTCTTTTGCAGTTTTCTTTTTTCTAATAAATCATTTAATGGAATCATCGGTAATAGGACTTCAGTTAGCAGCGGAACACAGGAATTATATTCCCTCGATAGGTGTATTTATTATGTTAGCGATCGGCATTGACAAGCTTGGAGAAAAATTACAAAGAGATAAAGTATTATATGCAATTGTTGCTTTATTTGTAATATTCTTAATGCTGAATACATGGATGTTAAATTTAAAATACCAGGAAAAATATTGTAACGCTATTTATGATTATAACTCTGAATATAATGGGTTAGAGTATGATGTTGCATCAATGGCAGTTGATAAATTAATGGACGAACAAGATTATGCCGGTGCTTACAGTATTATGGATTTAGAATATCATAATATAATTTCCAATCCGCACAGAAAAAAATTTTTTGATAACTATGTCAGTTTTTCCACGAGGTTTTTGAGGCACTATGTTTTTTTACATTACATTAGTTCTGGGTTTAATATAGACAATACGATTGGTTTCATAGAAAAAACATTTCTACATGACAAGGATAAATTCTGGGTTAATGTAGAGATGAAAAAGAATTATGATAATATTTTTTCGTATTTTTATATAAAATCACTACTCTTTAAATATCGAATAATCGATAATACAATTTATCAAAAAAGTATACTATTCGAGAAGGAAATAATTGATAAATATTTTTATTTTAAAGATGAAAACTATGACGAGTTTGTAGAATATAATAAAAGAGAGATGAAAGCACTAGATGGTGTAGATTTAGCGGAACACGAGAAAAAGATAATGGACAGAATAAAATGACAAGAACACTCATAATAGTTCCTGCTTATAACGAGGCTGGTAATATTCAGAATGTAGTTTCTGATATTCATGCTCATAGCACAGATTACGATATATTAGTAGTAAATGACTGTTCAACTGATAATACATATGAACTCGTTCGGACAATAGATAAATGTAATGCCATAGACCTTCCTATAAATTTGGGTATAGGTGGTGCAGTTCAAACAGGATTCAAATATGCTTTTGAAAATGGTTATGATTGTGCTGTTCAGTTTGATGGAGACGGCCAGCATAACGCATCAGAGCTAGAAAACATTCTATTACCGGTTAAGAATGATGAAGCTGATGTTGTTATTGGATCAAGATTTTTAAACAAAGAACCGAATTTTAGATCTTCCTTTGCCAGAAGAAAAGGGATATTTATTTTCAAGATCGTTAATTTCTTGATGACTAAGCAAATCATTACGGACAACACATCTGGTTTTAGAGCATATAACAAAAAGGCAATAGAGTTTTTATCTCTCAACTACCCTGAGGATTATCCTGAACCAGAATCTGTCGTATTACTTGGAAGAAATGGGTTTAGAATTAAAGAAATATCGGTAAATATGAAAGAAAGAAAGCAGGGAAACTCATCGATACACGGTTTGAGAATACCTTACTACATGTTCAAGGTATTGTTATCTATTATGATGACCGGAATGAGAAGAAAGATAAGTCAGAAAATAAGAGTTAAGTAAAGGTGTAATCATGCTACAAAATATTAATACTGATAGAGTTGAGTACTTTGCTATGGCAGGTAGTATATTATTGCTTGTATTCATAATTGAGCTTATCAGAAGAAAGAAAATCAAAGAGCAATATTCTTTACTGTGGCTATTCTTTAGTGCAGGTTTCATTCTTCTTTCATTCTGGAGAGATGGAATAGAGGAAATTGCGGCATTAATGGGTATTGCTTATGCTCCAGCAGCTTTTTTATTGATACTGGTAATGGCAATATTTCTTATATTGATACAGTTTTCAATAATAATATCTAAATTATCAGAAACAAATAAGACATTAGTGCAGGAAATTGGATTGCTGAAAGAGAAAATGAGGGTATATAATAACAATCTAAAGAAATGATATTGAAACGTTTTTAATAATTAAAAAAATATTAATGCAGATAAAGCAAAAATTATGTTTAAAAAGATCATACCTAGAAGTGAGACATCGAAAAACATATTAACACTTATTACCGGTACTACAATTGCTCAAGCAATACCTTTAGCACTTAGTCCAATTTTAACACGATTATATTCACCGGAAGAATTTGGTACATTTGCGTTATATTTAAGTATAGTCGCCATTTTTGGTGTTATATCTACGGGTAGATATGAATTGGCTATAATGTTACCTAAAAAGAATGAGGATGCTAAAAATATTCTTATACTTTCAATTAGCATTGCTCTAGTAATAAGTTTATTACTCTTGCTGCTAGTCTTTTTGTTTAACGCACAAATCGTAAGCTTATTTAATAATAAAGCAATATCAAAGTGGCTTTACTTTATTCCTGTATCAGTTTTACTTACTGGAGTATACAATACCCTAAAGAGTTGGTTCAATAGAGAAAAAAAATACAAAATAATAGCATCAAATGGAATAATACGAACTAGTACGGTAGGGGTTTCTAATTTAGGATTTGGATATGGAGGATTTAATAGTTCCGGACTTATCATTGGTAATGTTTTAGGTTTGCTAATTTCAGTAATCACATTTACAAAGAAAATATTTATGAGCAACAGGTATTTTCTTCATAAAATAAGTAGAGTAAAAATAAATAAGATGGCTAGAAGATATATTGATTTTCCCAAAATAAATTTATTGCATTCTTTTTTAGATATGGGAAGAGAAAGTGGCATTATTTTTATTTTGTCATACTTTTTATCAACAGAGCTTGTTGGAATCTATTTCTTTTCTGCTAATATCATTAAAATGCCTCTTACAGTTATCAGTAGTTCTATTAGTCAAATTTTTTTTAAAAAAATATCTGAAAATTATAATAAAAAAATTCCAATTGATAATACTATTAAATCAATAATATTAAAACTAGCGCTAACATTGCCTATTTTTGTGTTAATCTATATATTTTCTCCTTTAATCTTTTCATCAATTTTTGGACTAAATTGGTTGAAAGGAGGTTATATTATTCAAGCTCTAATACCTTGGCTTGGCATGTCTTTTATATCTGCCTCCATATCAACAGTTCCAATGGTTTTAGAAAAACAAAAAGAATTCTTTAAAATAGGATTCTTTTACAATTTGATAATAGTAGTATTTCTTTTTTTATTCTTATATATTAAGATTGAGTTAATAACTAGTTTGACAATTTTATCCTATATATTATTTTTATATTTGATGT
Organism: Candidatus Delongbacteria bacterium; assembly: GCA_027858225.1. Classification (GTDB taxonomy): domain Bacteria; phylum UBA4055; class UBA4055; order UBA4055; family UBA4055; genus WTAK01. Next base: position 22,990 of record JAQIDB010000100.1, on the reverse strand, counting down.
TTACGATAATATGGATATATAAACTCGCAAAAAAGGACAATAGCCATGGAATTTAAGGAAAATATAGAAAAATATTTGAGCGGTAAAAAATTTTCTAAAAGTTTTAAAGTTGATTTTAATATCAACCTTTCTAAAAGTTTGTTTTATGATAGAATTTTATATTTAACAAATATAAGTCAAAAGAAAAAAGTGATACATGTGGGTTGTGTTGATCATATGCCACTTATTAAATCTAAAATTAAAGATGATACTTGGCTTCATAAAAAACTATCTGAGGCTTCTACTAAATGTGTTGGTATTGATATAAATAAGGATGGGATTAATTTTTTAAAAAAAGAATTAAAATATACTAATGTGCATTATATGGATATTTTGAATTCAGAAATACCGATACAAATAATTCAAGAGAAATGGGATGTTATGATATTAGGAGAAATCTTAGAACATATTGATAATCCGGTGCAGTTTTTAACAAAACTTAGAGAAAAGTTTTATAAATATGTAGAATATCTTGTTATAACAGTCCCTAATGCATTTAGATTTAATAATTTTTTGTCCTCATTAAAACACTTTGAGCATATTAATTCTGATCACAGATATTGGTTTACTCCTTATACACTTTCTAAGATTTGTACCTTATCAAACTATAAGGTAGACAGTTTTGATATGATAGAAAATTTTAAAACACCAACAAGTAAATTTGTTAAAAGATATTTTATAAAAAGATATCCATTGTTAAGAGATACAATTATTTTAAAATTAAAATTTAATGAATATGAATAATATAGTATTCTTATTTACTTCAGCTTATCCTTTTGGTAAAGGAGAACAATTCCTAGAAACAGAAATTAAGTATCTAGCGAATAGATTTGCTTCTGTAGTAATTATTCCTGATACATTGTCTGTATCGCATAGAGACATACCAAAGAATGTATTAGTTGACACAGAATTTGCGAAAGGGAATGTCCGAATTACTAGATTCATTCTATATTTTTTCTATTTTCTTATAAATTTTGGTCTATTTTGTAAAGAAATTCTAATCAGAAGGAAAATATCATTGGATGTCTTTCTTAAAAACATCCACTTTATAGGTAACGGAGAAAGATTGCATAAGTGGTTTTTAAAAAAATATAGTAATGACATAAAAAACTATTCTAGAACTATTCTTTATTCATATTGGATGAAATATCAATCTTTTGGTATTGCAAAAATTAATAAAAAGATATCCTGTGTAGGTATTAGTAGAGCACATGGAGGAGATCTTTATGAAAATGCCGATGGAAATAATAATTATCTTGCTCAGAGACAATATATACTTAATAATTTAGACATAATTGTACCTATCTCAACTTCAGGAAAAGATTATTTTAATAAAAAGTACGATCCTCCATTTAAAACAAAGATTTATGTAAATAGATTGGGTGTCGAAAACGACAAAATGATAATGACTCAAAAAAAAGAGAAGAGTGAAAAGAATAAAATACATATAGTCTCCTGTTCTTCATTTGTTCCTGTAAAACGAGTCGAATTTATTTATAAATCCATATTGAGTTTTTCAATACAATCACCAAAGATTGAGGTTACTTGGACTCATATAGGTGGGAGCAAAGAAGAATATGACAAAGTAGTAACCAATGATAACACAGATAATGTGAAAAAAATTTTTCTTGGTCAAATAAAAAATACTGAAATTTTCAAATTCTATAAAAACAACAAAATTGATTTATTTATTAACCTAAGTAGTTCGGAAGGGATACCAGTGTCTATTATGGAAGCTCAAAGTTTTGGAATACCAGTATTAGCTACAAATGTGGGTGGTGTTTCTGAAATTGTCAATAATCAAAACGGTATTCTTCTTAAAGGAGCTCCAACTTTATTAGAGGTTGTATCAGGTATTGAATCATTCCTAGACTATGAAAGTAGAATGATAAAATCGGAAAAAAGTAAAGAGAATTGGATGAAAAATTATAATGCTGAAATTAACTATTCAAAATTTGTTAATAAACTTATTTCTATAGCAGGTAAAAAATCATGAAAGTATGTATGATTTTAAAAAGAAATTTTGAGATGCTCAAAACAGATAGTAGAGTTTTAAGAGAAGCGTCTGCATTGATCGAAGCTGGTTATGAAGTATATTTAATTATTTTTTCTTCAAATGGGGAAGAAATTATTACAGAATATAAAGGTATTAAGATTAAACAAGTAAAAATTAAGAGCTTTTGGGGTTTAGATAAATATAATTTATTCTCTATAAACAACAAAGGTTATCAAGACTTTATCGGTAAACTAATGTTTTTTCTACCTTATAACTTTTTGTATTACCGAAGAGCACTTCAAGTTGCTTCAGATATAAATGTAGATATATATCATTGTCATGACTTCGAAACTCTATCAATAGGATATAAATTAAAAAAAAGACTTGGTTGTAAGTTAATCTATGATTCTCATGAATTATGGACTGAAAGTAGTTATTTTAGTATACTTCCAAAAATTATATCTTTACCTTTAAAAATGATTACTGTTTTTTTGGAAAAAAAAATAATTCGAAGAACGGATATAAATATTACTGTAAATGATTCAATTTCTCATTATTTATATAAGAAATATAATATAATAAAACCTAAAGTAATCAGAAATGTACCTAAATTCATTCCTATTAAAAATAATGAAAACTTATTAAGAAAAGAATTCAAATTGGATTCAGAAAAAAAGATTGTAATATATCAAGGATATTTATCTATAAATCGAGGTATCGAAAATGTTCTTTCATCTTGGGAATATGTAAATAATAATATTGTTTTGATTTTTATGGGATATGGTCCCTTATTAAATAAAATTAAACAAATAATAAAAAACAAAAAATTATCTAATAGGATTTTTATTAAAAAAGCTGTTAAACCTGAATAAATTATATCTTATACTAGTTCTGCTGATTTAGGTGTGAGTTTAATTCAAAATACTTGCTTAAGTTATTTTTATGCTTCTCCAAATAAAGTATGGGAATATATTCTTTCGGGTATTCCATTTTTAGTTAGCGATTTGCCAGAAATGCGAAAACTAGCGATTGATGAGGGTATGGGGCTAATTGTAGATCATAAATCACCAAAAGACATTGCTTCTAAAATAAACTTTATTTTAGATCACCCAAACATTGAATTATATAAGCAGTGTAAAGAAAATTGCATTAAAAATGGTAAAAATAAATACAACTGGGATCTTGAAAAAGAAAAATTTATTGAGATTTATCAAAAATTATTAAATAGTAAAAATGAAAAATAAAGTTCTTTACATATCGCACAGTTCTTTTATTGGTGGAGCAGAAAGAAGTATGATGTATATGGCAATGTCTAATCCAGAAAGTCTTTTATTAACTCCAAAATTTGCTTTTAAGAATTGTCCGATTTTTGAACTGTATAAAAAAAATAATATTAATTATGAAACTCTAACAATTCCTGCTTTATTCTATCATCAATACGGGAAAATTACCATTGCAAAATTAATCTATTTTTTTCTATTTTTGCCAAATTTGTTTAAATTATTTAAATATATTCGTAAAGGTTACAACATACTCCATTTCAACGAGGTTGTTTTCGCCCCTACAATATGGATACTAAAGGTTTTTTTTGGTAAACGATTAAAGATAGTTGTACATATTCGTACAAGATTACCCAAAAATAAGTTTGGTTTATGGAGGAAATTATTTATATTTTGGTTAAAGAAAAGTGATTATATAATCACAATTGGCAAAAAAGAGTCAGAGCCATTTAATGATTTTCAAAACCAAAAAATGTTAATAAATCCAATATCATATGAAGATTATATACCTTTATTTAATAAAACAAACTACCTTATAAATAGCTTTAAAATAGCTAATAAAAAAATTATTGTAGGCATCTTTGGGTCAATGCATAATGCTAAAGGACAAAGTTTTGTGATTGATTATTTACTAAATTCGTCAATTGATAATAGATTAGTCTTTATTTTTTTTGGAGAAGGACCGTTACTAAAAACTTTAAAAAATAAAGTAATTCAAAATAACCTCAAAACACAAATAATATTTGCAAATCAAGTTAACAATGTTCTAGAATGTATGGAAGGTTGTGATTTTATAATAAGAGCAGAAATTTATGGTTATTTTGGAAGGGATATTCTTGAAGCAAATTCATTAGGAGTACCAATTCTTACTTCAAAGTGTAAGGAAAATATTTATGAACACCTGCTAGAAGAAGGTGTTAATGGATACTCATTTATCCCTTTAGATTATAATAGTTTTACAAATAAACTAAACAAAATATTAATCAATTTTAAAGAAATTAGAGGAAATTCGGTTAAATTAAAAAAAGGATTTATTTTGTCAGGTGAGTATTATAAGGAATTAGAAAAAATATATGAACAACTATAAAAAAACATCCAGAATGCACACATTTGCAATTCTAGCATACAAACAGTCACCTTTCCTTGAAGAGTGTATAAAATCTCTTTTGTCTCAAAAAGTAAAGAGTGATATTATAATCTCAACTTCTACACCCTCGGATTTTATCGAAAACTTAGCAGATAAATACAATATTCCACTTTATGTAAATAAGAAAAGTCATGGTATAGCTACAGACTGGAATTATGCGTATAACATTTCAAAGACTGAATATGTGACTCTTGCACATCAGGACGATATTTACACGGAAGATTATCTGGCAAAATGTATGAAAAAGGCAGAAAGACATCCAGAGAACCTGATTATATTTACAGGATACAGCGAATTATACGGAAATGAAATTGTAGGTAATAATCTTTTACTTCTGATAAAAAAAATTCTGCTCTTTCCTTTCCTCTTCACAAAAAAGTTAAATAATAAATTATTGAAAAAATCAATTCTCTTGTTAGGCTCGCCTATTTCCTGCCCTGGAGTGACATATAATAAGAAAAATCTTCAAAATTTTAAATTTGACGAAAGTTTTTCTATTAACATGGATTGGAATGCATGGATACAACTTGCCGGAAAGAAAGGTTCGTTTGTTTATGATAGTGCAAAGCTGTTTCTTCATAGGATCCATGATGAAGCTGAGACTAGTAAAGCCTTTGCGGACAATAGAAGAAGAGACGAGGATCTGAGAATCTTTAAAAAGTTATGGCCAAAACCATTAGCAAGCTTAATTGCTAAAATTTACAGCATAAGTTATAAATCTGCATAGATTGTAACAAGATTTTATCTTTTTGCCTTATTCCCTATTAATAGTTATATTGTAAAACTACGCGCACTGCACACACGTGCGATTAACAACTATAAGGAACTAGATGCCTGTAAAGATACAAATCACAGATGAGCAAAAAGTATTGTTACGAAAAATAGCAAACATTATTGCTTCAAAAGGAATGACAACACCAACAATATTTTTTCTTGAAACAATGCAACCTCTCAATTATATAGGAAGTCAATTTATGGCATATTTAGAGCCATTTTTGACATTCGTCATACCTAGAGATGCATATAATGACATTCAAAAAATATTAGAACAGAGAAAAGGAATAGATTATTTTCTCTCAATACTCGAAGATGAGGAATTTGAAAAACAGAAACATGATAAGCAGATCAGGCAAGATATTAAAAATTTAAAGAAGATGGAAAAGGTTGCTCTGCAGGAAAAGAAAAAGTTGAAAAAAAAGCTAAAGAAACAAAAGGAAGAAAAATGAAGAGGCTGATACTCGCTGTAATAATAATTTTTACGTTTAACTTATTTTCGAATGGATTTTATACAGCCCCAAAAGAAAATAAACTTTCACCTCGAGCAGAAAGTTTTATCAATTCAGGAATAAAAGGAGATAAAGCATTTGTAATATATTTTACAGATAAGAATATTTTCGATCAAGAAACCTATGAAAAAGCTATTTCAGAAGTTGAAATCAGTGAAAAAGCTTTAAAAAGAAGAGCAAAGACTTTCAAGAGAGATGATAATTTAGTTTCATTTTCAGATTTGCCGATCTATCAAGAATACATTAAGCAGCTTGGTATGGAAAATATAAGATCTGAATCAAAGTGGTTTAATTTTGTATCAGCTGAAACAACAGCAGATAAAGCTATTGAAGTTTCTAGGTATAATTTTGTAAGATATATTGATATACTTCCTCCGAAAGGCAAGAAGGCTGAAATAAAATCAATTGAATTAAACAATTCTAAAGATCCTCGTTTTTACGGAGATGCATATGACCAAGTCAATCAGATCAACATACCTGCAGTTCACGATCTTGGTTATCATGGAGAAGGTGTAACTTTATTGATAATCGATACCGGTTTTAAAAAGGATCATGAAGTTTTTGATAGTCTCACCGTAATTGGTGAAAGAGACTTTATTTTTGATGATAATAATGTTTCATTGGATTCAAATGATGTTATCAATTATCAGGAAACTCATGGTACCGCATGTTGGTCTATTGCGGCAGGCTATAAGCCTAATACGCTAGTAGGGCCTGCTTATAGATCTGATTTTCTTTTGGCAAAAACAGAAGATTATTTAAACGAAAGCACACTTGAAGAAGATTATATGGTTGAAGCTCTTGAATGGGGTGAAGCTTTGGGTGCAGATGTAGCCTCAATTTCTTTAGGTTATGGTGAATTCGATGATCCTCTGGAAAATTATACTTATGAAGATATGGATGGTGAAACAACAATATGCACTCTTGGAGCAAAAAGAGCATCCTATCTCGGAGTTACGATTTGTAACTCTATGGGAAATTCGGGGAATGATCCATGGAAATATTTGACAGCGCCATCTGATGCGGACAGTATAATTTCTGTTGGAGCTGTTGATGTTAACGGATTGATAGCTTCATTTTCATCATATGGACCAACTTACGATGGTAGAATTAAACCTGAAGTAGTTGCTTGGGGAGTAAGTAATTATCATGCGGATTATTCTTCAACGAGTTCTTATGGTACTGGATCAGGAACATCTTACTCAACTCCGTTGACAGCAGGAGTTGCATGTCTGTTACTATCGGCTCATCCAGAGTGGACTAATATGGAAGTTAGAGAAGCAATGATGATGACTGCAGATCGTTCAAGTAATCCTGATACTGATGGTAGATATGGGTGGGGACTTATTGATGCTCTTGCTGCATTAAATTATACTACAGGTATAAATAACACTGAAAATATCATTACAAATAGTCAGCTATTTAATTATCCTAATCCTTTCAACCCTGAAACAATAATACATTACACAGATCTTGCAAAAAATTCTAAGATAAGTGTTTACAATATAGGTGGAGAAATAATATCAGAGTATTCAAATTTATCAGGATCAGGTAAAATAAGGTTTAATGCTGATAATTTACCTGCTGGAGTATATTTCTGTAGTATTTACAATGAGAATATGATCAATACGATAAAAATGTTGTTATTGAAATAAATTGAATGAATTTTATTTGGAGGTTATATGAAGGTAAAACTAATAATATGGGCGTTGATACTGATCTGGTTTATTTCCTGTTCAGTTCCATCAGATCCTACGGACACACTTACTCTTGAAAATTATAAGATCAACATTGTGTTTGACAGAGAAACATTTGCATTTGATACTTTGAATCTTAAAGTAGAGTTAGATCCTATAGCTTTTCCGGAAAGTCTAAAAGTAGCTCCGATTAGGGATTCTACAAGCCAAGATTTTAATGACTTTGTAGTTGAAGGAGGAATGAAGTCGAAATATGTACAATATGCTGATGGTGCACCTTTTTCTATAGGGACAATTATTCCAGAAGGCTCATACATAGATTCAATTGTTAATATCCCAGATAATGCTCAATTTCTTTGGGCTCAAACTGACAGCATGAGAGTAAATTTCAGTGTTGATAATAATTACAACGAACTGAATTTTGATTCGTTGAATATCGTTATACTTAGGAAGGATGTAATGTATACAGGTATGCCGAGTTATTTGAATGGGTATAGAGTAATTGTAGATACAACTTTTTTTGATTTTCAGCATGGAACTACAAAATTAGACTCTATGTTACTTGATAAAGCATGGATAACCGATGGTATGACTCTAAAGTTAACAGCGTATAATCAGGGACTAACTCTAACTCAACCTTTGGATGCAACTCAAAATTTGTATTTTAATGTTATTGTTGATGACAGTAAGTTCCATAGAGCATTTGCTAATTTCAATGCTCAGGTTGACAATCAAACTGACACATATTCCCGAGGAGATATTACAGAGTACGGTAATATCAAACTAAGGTCGATTATTTTGAAAGATGCACAACTCTCTGTTGATGCTAAGAATGAAACAGATCTGTTTGTAGAGATAGATGGGCAAATTGATAATTTTTACGACCTTAAGAAAGGTGTTGATTCTTTAGTTAGTGTTGATAAATTTGCGATTTTACCAAGATCGGATAGTCTAGATATAATAGAGCCTGTTCTATTGGATAGCTGTAAATTTACCGTGAATTATGAAAATCAGTCAGCAACTGTCACTCATGATTCTTGGGGAAGAGCTTTGCCGGGATCACCAGATGATCCATATGTTCTCCTTACTCAAAATGATAGTGTGAGTTTTTATTTTGAAATAGAGAGTTCTGGAGAAGCACTTGACTATGTACCATTTTATGAATTTGATGGACTGGTTGAAAATGAAACAATTCAAATTTCTGAAACAACAAGTGGATTTACAGAAGATATAGACTGGGATGATTGGAATGGTGTAACTTTAAATTCTATGAACTTAAAAATAGCAGCAAGTTTTGAAAGAGATGATCTTTTTATGCAGGATTTAATTCTGGATGGATTTCAGATGAGAGGTACTAAAACAGATGGAACACCTCCTACTGATTGGGTATTATTAGAAGGATATGCTTTAAGTAACTTTAACAGTGATACATTACTTATATCTGAAGACTCTTCTAGTCCGGCACAGTTTGAGTCAATAATCAACTACCAACCTGATGCAATTGAATACAGTGCTAATGCAACTATGACATTTGATGGTAAGTTAATGTACGACGATAAGCTAAATCTTGAACTTCTTGTGGGAACAGCTCTTGAAATAACAATAACTGATGAATTTGTTAAAGAAATGGAAGTTCATGAGAGAGATTCATTAGAAATTAACGAAGGGTCAGAAGTTATTAACATGAAGATAAATTCAAAAATAAATAATCCTCGTGATGAATCTGATAGAAATGCGTTAATAACTTTTTCTGTATATCTTGCTGATGATGTTATATACGATGCGGATTCAGTTCAAGTACTAGCAGGTAATATTATTCAACTTGTTAGTATGGATATAACACCTAATCCAGATGGTTTCCCAGATGGGTATTTTTTGACTGATATTAACGAAGGACCTGACATGGATGAAGGAGGTATTTATCTTGAAGAAGATGCAATAAATATGATGATCGAAAAGAAAACTTATATGCAGGAAGTTATTACCATAAAACCAGAAATTCCTGGTGGAGAGGTTTATTTGGGTGAAGAAGGTTTTATAGATGTACAGACAACAATAAGCGGTGAATTTAATGTTAGTATTGGAGGGAGTAAATAATATGAAGAAAAAATTACTTATTATTACTGTTCTGATAGTGCTTTTAAATTTGCAAGCTGGATTAAACAATCCCACAGCAATGGGATCTTCGCATAGTAATGCCCTTCTACTTAAGGGTATTGATGCGGTAAGATATAATCCTGCGACTTTGGCATTTTCTGATAATTACAAAGGTTCAATAAATTTCTTCCCAGTTAGTGTTCTGGCTGAAAATTCATTTTCAAGGAATATATATGATGATTACATATCGGAAGATGGAGATAATGAATGGTCAATAAGCGATAGAAAGAACATACTAGATCAACTTGATGAAAAATGGAGAATGCAGAATAATGTCAATGTTGACTTGATAGGATTTAGTGTTCCAAGAAAGGCTTATACTCTTGATCTACAATCCATTCAGGATATTTCCCTACCTGTGACTTTACTGGATCTTCTAATTAATGGAAATGAGATGGGGGAAGAGTACAGTTTTTCATCCGAAGATTTTGATGCGGAAGTTATGAACACAGCTTCGTTGGGTTATAGTTTTGCAGAGCTGGTTAAACTTGATGGTGTTAAAGAACTATTCAAAGAGTTTTCTGTCGGTGCCACGATAAGATATATTTATGCTATTCCGTCAGCATCTATGGATGATCTGGATAAGAATAGTGATAACGAGATTACAGCAGCATATTTTAAGCTGGACAATGTTGATGCTTATTTTGGCACAGATGACATTACTGGACCAAACCCTGCTGACTCGAATGCCACAACTTTGAAAGGTTCATTTGATCTTCTAACATCTGAAGGAGGTCAAGGTCTAGGTATTGATTTGGGATTTGCTGCGAAGATAAACAAAAAAATGAATATTGGCTTAAGTGTTACTAATGCACTTGCAGGAATAAGTTGGTATAAAAACAATAAGGTTTACAGATATGATTATCAGATTAACGGTTATTATTTGAGCGATCTAGAAGATGATTTTGAGTTTGATGTTGACTCAATGTACACTCTTAAAGATGTGTCTGATACTAGAAAATTTTTCACAGTTCTTCCACCTGAGATGAGACTGGATTTTACATGGGAATTCCATCCGGGTAATCAGAGATTGTTCTGGACAAATTCTTATGTTCAGGGATTCAGGAATGAATTACTGACAACAACAATGCCGGAATTCTCGACAGGTATCCAGTGGAATCATAAAAATGCGGATTGGTTTATTTTCAGAGCCGGTATAACCGGAGGTGGAGACGCACTTTATTCATCTGCAGCAGGATTTAGTTTAGCATTCAGTCACTATTCTTTCGATCTGGGAATAGAGAATAAGTATTTATATGGAGCAAGTTCTAAGGGTCTTGGAGTTGCAATCGGACAAAAATTCTATTGGTAGCTTAAGTTGTTTTAAATAATATTTTATAGGAAAATATATGAGTAAATTGAAAGTCGGTGTTATAGGTTGTGGGCACTTAGGGAAATTTCACACTAAAATGCACACAATGTTACCAGATATCTCTGAATTGATAGGTGTTTATGATCTGAATCCGGAACAAAGTCAAAAAGTATCTGGAGAATTTAATTGTAAGCAATTTCATAGTATTGAGGATCTACTTTCAATGGTAGATGCAGTTATAATAGCATCAGCAACTCAGTCACACTATGAAGTTGCAAAGCAATGTTTGAATGCCAATAAGAGCATTTTCATTGAAAAACCTATCACTGCTACAGTTCCACAAGCTGAAGAGATCGTTACATTGGCAGAAGAAAAAGGTCTTATCATTCAAGTCGGACATATCGAAAGGTATAATCCTGCATTTTTCCAGATTGAAGATATGAATGTGGATCCAATGTTCATTGAAGCTCATAGACTTGCTTCATTCAACCCAAGAGGGTCAGATGTATCGGTCGTTCATGATCTAATGATACATGATATCGATCTTATTCTAAGTTTGATCAGTGCTGATGTTGTACAAGTGGATGCAGCAGGTGTCGCAGCTCTTACAGACACTCCTGATATTGCAAATGTGAGGATCAAGTTCGCTAATGGGGCAGTTGCCAATCTGACAGCTTCGAGAATTTCGATCAAGAAGATGAGAAAATTTAGAATTTTCCAAAAAGAAATGTATATATCACTTGATCTTGATAAAGGTGCGGCAGATATTTTCTCTCTTGCAGATGAAAGTGATACCACAGCTGAAGGAATGGCTATAGCAAATATTGAATCCAAAGGTAAGAAAATCATGTATGTCAAGAACGAAGAAGGTCAGATCAATGCACTACTTGAAGAAAATAGGGATTTTGTGAATTCTGTATTGAATGGTTCTCCAGTAAAGGTTACAGGCAAGGATGGATTGAGAGCATTGGTTACAGCTGAGATGGTTATATCCGAAATAGACAAACAAATAAAAACATAGAACAAATTTGTAAGATATGGATCCGGAAAGAAATATTATCAGAGAGAAAAATTGTTTTAAGATACTACAAAATCAACTTTTATCTGATTGAATCCCTATTTTTTAGGTTTTGTGCTTTTATTTTAAGAATCTCATCATTAATAGAAAAAAGGTGAATTAATGTTGCTGCGTTGGTTATACCAAGAACGCTTTTTTGTAGTTCATTATCCTTTTGCCTTATTAGAATTTAATTCTTATATTAAGAGACTAGTTCACGTAAAGGGACACTATTAAAAAAAGCGCAATATGATTACAAATGGATCCCAGAATGACATGATGTTGTAAAATGCAATGGAAAGTATATATATGGATTACTATTCAATTGATATAAATGTCCAGGATGAAATTTTAAAAGATGTCATTACGGATTATGCTTTTTCGATAGGTTGTCAAGGTGTTGAAGATCTTGATGAAACTACTTTTGAAGATGCAAAGGGTCTCAGGTTATTTTTTGAAGAAGATCTTAACCCTGAATCAGTCATAGGTAAATTAAAGGTTTTCTGTAGTGAGAAAGATATTGAAGATCTTGCTGATATAAAAATTAGAAATATACCTAAAACGAACTGGCGTGAAGAGTGGAAGAAAAGTTATAAACCTATTGATGCAGGTAAATTCATTGTAATTCCTTCTTGGCAGACAGTTGAATCTGATAAAATTAAGATATTTATAGAACCTAAGATGGCTTTTGGAACAGGTACTCATGAAACGACAAAGCTTATGCTCGAGCAGATCAGTAAGCTTGAGTTAAAAGGCAAAAAAGTGTTCGATGCAGGCTCCGGTTCAGGAATTTTATCAATTGGTGCTGTGAAAAATGGCGCAGAGATCGTTACTGCTGTGGATATTGACGAAGAAAGTTATGATAATTGTAGAGAGAATGCAGCTTTGAACGATGTCGGTGAGAAGATCATTGTAAAGTTCACGAACGAGCATGATTATGCTGTAAAAGATGAATATGATGTAATTCTTGCAAATATCAATAGACTTGTGCTTGAAAAGTTATTGCCGAATTTTAAAAAGATAGTAAAACCCGGTGGAATTATTCTTCTTTCAGGTATTCTTGTTGATGATAATGAAAAAATGTATAAGAGAATTCAGGAAGTAGGTGACTTGAAGTCAGATGGGTACTTTGAAATGGGTGAATGGTGTTGTATGAAACTGATTAAAATATAAAAGATTATTTAAACAAATATTTGAAGATAAGGAAGGTAATAATTGAATTCAAATAAGATAGAATATAAAAAGGAACTAACAACTTCATTCGAGAAAGAGATTGTAGCGTTTTTAAATCGTAATGAAGGTGGTATTGTTTATATCGGTATTGAGGAGAGTGGTTCCGTTATTGGAATAAAAGAAGCAGATAGACTTCTGCTTCAGATCAATGATCGGATGAAGAACAATATTCTTCCATCAACCGAAGGGTTGTTTGATGTTTTAATAGAAACTCGGAGAAATAAAGTTATAATAAAGGTAACTTTAGTCGGTGGGACAGAAAAACCGTATTACAAAAAGAAATTAGGAATGACGGAAAAGGGTTGTTTTGTCCGAGTGGGAAATATTTCTGAACCTATGCCTTTAGAAATGATCGAAGAATTACATGCAAGTAGTACTCGTAATTCTACTGGTAAGCCGTTGATAAAAAAATAAGCTACAGCAATTCGAAAATAAAAGATTATTTTCAGGAAGATTGGGGAAATAAGGAAAAATGTAGGGGCGATTTCAATTCGCCCCTCTTTTGTTTCGCAAATCATTTATTTTCAAGTATTTAAAATAAAAACAAATATTGTTCGTTTACTAAACTGCAGAATATTGAGCTAGAAAGAATTGTTATCATCTCTTGGCTCCACACTAGTGAGATGGTGATAATTCTTCTGGTATCAATTGCGAGAATAGGATTAAAACACAAATAATTTACATAATTAAAATGGAGTTTTAATGAAGTATATTACAACAATATTACTTGCTATTTTAATGGTGGGATGCTCAAAAACAGTTATTGTATCCAAGTCTTTAGGCAAAGACATGTCTTTTAACAAATTTATTGATTCGGCACAAAGGTCAAGTGTAATTCTTGAAGACGAAAACATCATGACTTCAGTTATGAATGATGACGAATTTGTTTATATATTTTTATCTCAAACCGAAACGATGAAAGATGAAAAATTGAAAAATAATGGACACTTAGTTACTTTTAACTCAGGAGAAAAGAATACTTTCGGAATTAAATATCCGATGTCGGATATAGAATTTGTAAACAGAGATAAAGATAATGTATCTATCAGAGAAGCTGTTCCGCAAAAAGAAGATATAGTTCAGGAAATTGGTATTTACTTCAAATCAGTTCTGAAAAAAAAATTGAATAAAAATCAAGCAACTAAAATTGGTGTTGAAGCTGAATGGAAAGAGAAAAATTCCAAAATGGGTTGTTATTTAAAGATCCCGATAAGTTCCAGTGAAAAATATCCTTATGCAGTTGACCTGAAAAAAGACGTATTTACGGTAGCATTTGAGACAAATAATAGCGGAAGTGGTGGAATAAAACCTTCTAAAGGCGAGCAAGATGGCCAAGGAATGAGTGGACCACCACAAGGCGGAAGGCCTCCTAAAGGCGAACGGGATGGCGGGGGAAGAAACGGACAGCAACGACCTGATATGAAAGATCAAGGAAGCAAAACTGTGAAAATTATTATTAAATTGGAAAGTGAAAAATCGTAGGAGTAATTAGTATGAAGATTTGGTTAATTGTATTGTAGATTTATTAGTTACATTAATTTTAGAACCCACCTTTGCCCCATACACCCCTCCCCATTTCCCCTACCTATTTCATTTGTTAAATCCGCATGTTTATAGTATATTATAATTCCTAAGCATATTTACATTAGGCAAATCAACAGAAATAAATTGAACTAAAAATAGAATATTTTTCGTTTAGATTGAAATAATAGAATATTTGGAGATAAAATGGACAGAGATAAATTATCAGTATTAGCAATAAGTGACAGCGGATTTATTTTCGATCCGGTTACAGGTCATTCGTATACTGCAAATGCAACAGGTTTGAGAATCTTTGAATTACTTAAAGAAGATAAGTCAGAAGATGATATCAAAAGTGTTTTAATGGAAGAGTTCGAGACCACAGAAGACGAAGTCAGTGTGGATGTAGATGATTTTATCGAAAATTTAAAAAAATATTTTTTAATCTAACATTATCCCAACGGGATATAATAACATTAACCGTAGGTTTTAACCTACGGAGGAAAAACAATATGAAAATAGTCGTAGCAGTCAGCGGTATAAACGCAGTGGATAACCCCGGTCCCGGTACAGGGATCTGCAAAGCATTGAAAGAAAGTGATCTTGATGTCAGAACTATCGGATTAGCTTATGATGCTATGGAACCCGGTGTTTACATGGACAATATTATTGATAAAAGTTATATCATGCCATATCCATCTGGTAGCAGAGAAGCTTTTATCGAAAGGATCAAGCATATACATTCAGTAGAAAAAATAGATATAATAATATCAGCATTGGATGCGGAGCTCCCTATATATATGGATATAGAGCCTGTTCTTACAGAGATGGGAATAAAGATGTTGATCCCTACTAAAGAAATGTTCAAAACAAGAGATAAGCTGAGATTAAAGGAATTGGCAGAAACGATCGGAGTAAAAGCTCCCGAATACAGAAGCTGTACTTCTATCAGAGATCTTCATGATTCAACAGAGGAAGTTGGATTTCCATGCATGGTAAAAGGCCCATTTTATGAAGCTTTCAAGGCGAATAATATCGGTGAAGCTGAAGGTTACTTCCATAAAATAGCTATGGCTTGGGGATATCCTATCATTGTTCAGAAATTTATCACCGGAGATGAATATGATGTCGTCGGTTGCGGTGATGGAAAGGGAAATGACATTGGGGTTTTTGCCATAAGAAAGATGACATTGACAAAACTTGGAAAAGTATGGAATGCCGTCAGTGTGAAGAATGATAGACTCATCGAAGCTACGAAAAAAGTAGTAAGCGGTCTTTCTTGGAGAGGCGGTTTTGAATTTGAAGTATTGGTCGAGAGTAAAACTCAGGATATATATGTACTTGAGATCAACCCGAGATTTCCTGCATGGGTTTATTTTGCAGCAGGATGTGGTATAAATTTACCTGAGAGAATGGTTAAACTTCTGCTGAATAAGGAATATGAAACACATTCAAATTACGATAGCGGAAAATTAATGATAAGATTCACAAATGAAATGATCAAAGATATAAAGGATTTTGAACAAATTTCAACGACAGGCGAAACGTAGAAAAACAGTGGTCAGTTCGTAGAGACGCAACACTTTGCGTCTCAAAATACACCACGAAAAAATAGATTGCCACGGATTAAAAAAATCCTCGCAATGACAAATATAAAACACAGGTGACATTATGAAAAAAGAATATATTAAACCGTACATTAAGAAGCAGACAGCCGGTATAATGAATAAATTCGGAGTTTCTTACAATAAAGGTCACAGAGAAGAGATCGAAGGTGTTCCAGTTGGTAATCTTACAGATAAATTCGGTTCTCCGGTATTCGTTATCAGTGAAAAGGTCATCAGAGAAAGATACAGAAAAATATATTCCTATTTTTCAAACAAATATCCAAAAGCAAAAATGTCTTGGTCATATAAAACAAATTATCTGGATGCGGTTTGTTCAATAATGCATCAGGAAGGAGAAACTGCTGAAGTGGTTTCAGACTTTGAATATCAGAAAGCTCGAAGACTTGGAGTTCCCGGAAATAAAATAATATATAACGGACCTTATAAACCTATAGAATCTTTAGAAGTTGCTTTTGATGAGGGTGCAATTGTTAATCTTGATAATTTTGATGAAATAATCAAAGCTGAAGAGGCTGCAAAGGCAATAAATAAAAAAGCAGCAGTCGGTATCAGAGTGAATATGGACACAGGAGTTTATCCTCAGTGGTCAAGGTTCGGGTTTAATTTAGAGAACAACAGTGCCTTCAATGCTGTGAAAAGGATCCAACACAGTGAAAATCTTTACTTAGAAGGAATTCATTGTCATATCGGTACTTTCATGCTGGATTCTAATGCTTACAGAGAAGCTGTAAGAAAAGTGGTTCACCTGATGAGAAAGATCGAATCAGAATTTAAAATATCGATTAAATATCTTGATTTCGGTGGTGGTTTTCCTTCAATGAATAAGCTGAAAGGAACTTATTTACCACCAGAAGTGGCAGTTCCGCCAGTAGAAGAATTCATTGATGCTGTTGCAGATACATTATTAGAAGAATTAAAGCCAGATGAATATCCTGATGTATATTTAGAAACAGGCAGAGCTATCATTGATGAAGCTGGTTGGTTGATCTCTACAGTAGATGCTGTGAAAAGATTACCTGACGGGACAAAAAGTTATATTATTGATGCTGGAGTAAATTTACTATATACTTCAACCTGGTATAATTATAAAGTTGAAATTGACAGAGAACTCCATGGAGCTTATGAGAATTCTATTATTTATGGTCCACTCTGTATGAATATCGATGTAGTTGTAGAAAGTGCTTTTTTACCACCGTTACCAAGAGGAACAAGGTTAATCTTATCTCCAATGGGTGCTTATAATGTTACACAGTGGATGCAGTTCATAAGATACAGACCTGCAGTTGCAATGATAATGGAAGACGGTTCAACCGAAGAGATCAGAAGACCTGAAACTCTTGATGATGTGGTCGGACCGGAAAGAATACCAGAAAAATTAAAGAAATTTGAGTTATAAAGACAGGTCAGTCTGAGTTTATCGAAGACTAGGACCTGTAACGATGAAAAAAAGTCCAACACTTCGATAAACTCAGTGTGACTTTCAATACATAAAAGGATTTCAATGCACGAAAAAAATAAAATGATCGTATTATTTGAAGATCTGACGGGTTCATTTTCGAATTTGATCTTCATCAGAAGTAAATTAGTCGGACTTTTGCTCTTTGCCTGTACGCTTTTCAATCTGAATATTGCAGCTCAGGGAATTATCTCTCTGGTGGTGGCTATTGTATTCGCAAGGTTCATCGGTATAAAAAAGGACGACCCGATAAATAAATTGTACAGTTACAATGCTCTTTTAACAGGTTTCGCGATAGGATTTTTATTCAAAGTGACATATCTGTCAGTCATTCTTACATTCGGAATGAGTATAATGACGGTTCTTCTGACATATACTTTAAGCTCCATTCTGTATAATTTATTCAAGCTGCCCGTGTTAAATATTCCATTCACGATCTCAGCGACAATAATATATTTATCTTCGAGCAAATACAGCAATCTTGTAGTAGATTCATTCTACAAGCAGGATCAATATAATTTAGAATTCATTCCCGGATACATCCAAGGCTTGCTGAGAGCAGCAGGAATATTGGTGTTCATGCCTTATGATGCCATCGGGATAGTTGTTCTACTGGCAATATTGTTTTATTCACGGATAACTTTTTTTGTTACAGTTCTATCATATTACACAGGAATATTATTTTTAGCGTTATTGAAAGGGAGTATTCCACTCGCATTTGCTGAGATCTCATCATTTAACTTTATATTAGTCGGTATTGCTCTCGGAGGAATGTTCCTTATACCATCGAAAAGGACATATTTGCTGACTTTTACAGGAGTTTTAGTTTCAGTATTCATCATAGATGCAACTTCAGTGTTCTGGGTATCTTTTGGAATTCCAGTATTTACACTTCCGTTCAATCTTACAGTTCTATTATATATTTATGTCCTCGGCAGTGTGAAATACCCAATGATGAATTATACTTCTCTTGATCAACCTGAAAGATCATTAGTGAATTTCCTTAACTACCAAAACCGTTTCGACTGGATCACTCCATCTATAAACCTACCTTTCATGGGAAAATGGACAGTATACCAAGGTTTCAACGGAGAATGGACACATAAAGGAGTCTGGAAATATGCGTATGATTTTGTGATCGAGGATGATGAAGGTAAAACTTACAAAAGCCGTGGTTCAGAGAAAGAAGATTTCTACTGCTTTGGTAAACCGGTAATATCTCCGATAGATGGAACTATTGTTGAGATTTATGACGAACTGGAAGATAATGAGCCTGAGCAGGTCGATAAGGACAACAACTGGGGAAATTATGTAATAATCTCTTCTCCAATAGGATATCATATTGAAATATCTCACCTGAAAAAAGATTCTATCAAGGTAAAAAGAGGAGATTCCGTCACAAAAGGAACACCATTGGCGGAATGCGGTAATTCAGGATACTCACCTCAACCCCATTTACATATTCAGCTGCAACATTCTCAATATATCGGTTATGCAGGTTATGAATTCAAGTTCAACAGTTTTAAGTTAGCTGACAGTGGTGCAATAGATCCTGATTTATTGGTCAAAGGTAATAGCGTAATTTCATTAACAACTTCAAAGACTGTCAGCAGGAAATTCCAATTCATACTAGATGAAGAGTTTAGCTACGATATTTATGAGAATGATGAAAAAGCAAGTGAGCTGAGTTTTATAGTCAAAATGGATTCTGACGGTACTTATTATTTCTCCGACACGGATGATAACAAACTTTACTTCGGCAAAGATAAGGACAGGTTTGTATTCTTTAAATATTCAGGAAATAAGAAGTCGTATCTCAGATATTTCATGTTAGGATTGCCATCTCTTTCGCTAACAGATGAAGAAAAGTTCTCTTGGGAAGAATATTTGCCGGATAATTTACTCGAATCAAAACTACCTAAAATATTTAAGTCACTTTACCACTCTGCAGATACCACTATAGGTCGATATTTTAAAACAGGTAACAATGTGATCGAAGGAAAAGTTTTGAAAAATAAAGTTCTTCTCTTTGATACTGAACTAACTCTTTGCGATGTGAAAGGGATCAAAGATATCATAATAACTACAACAGATAAAAAGATCTGGATGACAAAAGTATGAGATCGAAGATAATTTATTTAATATTTATATTATTACTGAATAATATATTATTTTCCACTGAGATTGACGAGCTGTTAAAACAGGGAAATGATCTTTATTTTCAAGGTGATATAGATAGAGCTCTTGATAAATTTTATGAAGCTGAAAAACTTGACAGATCAGATATTAGACCCAAGGAAGGCGTTTATAATTCATGTATCTATTTAGGTAATTATAAAGTAGCTAATAAATATGCAAAGAAACTATATAGGTTGTCAAATTCTGATATTAACACTGACAGGCTTGTTTATTCAGATGCACTACTCGGAAGGACAGGAAATGCAAAGAAATTTTTAAGTTTGCAGGAAAATTACGAGAGAAAAAAATACTTAATAACACTATCCGGATGGGGATTATTCAACAACGGATATTATATTGAGTCAACTGAATGGTTTGGAGTTGCTCAGAAAGATGGTTTTGTAAACAAAGATGTTTCTTATGGATATTCGTTGTCAAAAGATAAATTGAGGTCAAAGAAAAAGAAATTTGATATATCCATTTCACCGTTCAGCTACAGTAAAGATGCAAATTTAAGCGGTGGACTGAATTTGAACTTTGACTATAACTACGGATACTTTGATAAAAGGTATGATCTGAATTTTATTATGCAATTTACAACTATGAACCCTGAAAGAGAAGCAGAGAATCCTGATTTTTACGGGGATTTAGGGCAATATGAGATATTCTGGCAATACAGAAATCTTCTTTCTAGTAGAAATTCTTTTTACACAGCAGGCAAATTAAGTTTTTGTACAAATGATTATGTGAAATATTCCTTGATGGGATTAGGTGGTGCAAGATACGATCTTATGGATCGCTTTATTGCAGATTCATACATTTCAGGCTCGATGATAGAGTATGCATATTATGATAGTTTGGCTCTAGGCAATGAAATAGTGAAACAATCTGGATTTATTAAGTACAATGAATATTACAACTCATTGTTTTCTCTGCAATCAACGACAAACTTAACTTATTACTCGAAGTATTTTTACATCAATGGAGAGATTTTGCTCTCAAAACTCTTAGGTTCTACATATTTTGCAGATATGAGGAGCAAGGGTGGTAGGGATGATCTTCCTGACGATGTGGTTGATTCTGATGAGATTGAATGTTTCTATACTGCACGGGCAGGAATAACGACAAAGCAGGTAGCTGTTTTCGGCAGTTATTCTGAAGGAAATAATTTCATGATGCATTCTGAAGCTGGCAGGTATTTGAATACAACTGAATTTGGTTTTGAAAATTCCTATAGCGGAGGTTTTACAGTTAATAAATTGTTTGATAAATGGATCATGTCATATATATTTACAAAGAAAAATTATGAAGAATATAATGTAATAACGAATACATTGGTCGCGAGTTACAGCTGGTAAATAAATGGAGAATAATAGATGAAGTATAAATTGGTAACACTATTGATACTAACGGTAAGTTTATTTGCCGAATTAAGTTTCAATGAAATAAAAAGTGCATATAATAGTTCTTACACCTATGAAACAGCTACAAAATATAAGATTGCTATATCTAGTTTAAAAAAAGTTATCGAAGCTTATCCAAAGGGCTATACCGTTAATTACAGGCTTGGATGGTTGTATTATCTTGCAGGTAATTATGCAAACTCCGTAAATCACTTAAACACAGCATTACTTACCTATCCTTACTCTGTAGAAGTCTTAAATACTTTGAATTTAGTTAATGTTGCAAGGCTGGACTGGGATAAAGTCGAATCTCAATCAATTAATATTTTCAAGATAGATTATTATAATTATTATGCAAATTACTGGTATTCAGTCGCATTGATGAGGCAGAAGAAATATGACCAGGCTATCAAGGTAACCGATAAAATGCTTGCTGTTTTTCCTACGAATGTTGTATTTTTGAATATTCTCGCAGAGAGCAATTATCTTAATGGTAATACTGCTGATGCTTTGAACGTTTTTGAGTCTGTGGTCATTCTGGATAAGGATAATGAGACTGCGAAGTATTATTTAGGAAAAAAATAAACGATATTAACCACGAAACACACGAAAAAAGATTTTACAGGAAGATGGGAAGATAAGGAAGAATGTAGGGGACGAATTCTATTCGTCCCCTCTTTTGTTTTGTGAAATGAATTAAGAAGTAGTATATTGTATGAAATTGATGAATTAAAAATAAAGTTAATTGTAATAGTTGATTTGAGGTATTTATGAAATTTGGAAAGAAAATTACAATATTTTTGATAGATGGCGATCCTAATGGTCGTATGAGCTGTGAATTGTCAAATTGGACAGGAAAAGCTTACAGAATACCTCGAATTAAAATCAAAGAATCTACTGATCGAAAAGATCTTGAAAGTACTGGTGTTTATTTATTATTTGGTAGGCAAGAAGAACTCAAGAATCAAGTATATATTGGAGAAGCTGAGTCAATCATCAAAAGGCTAAATCAGCATATGAATCAAAAAGATTTTTGGTATGAAGCAATAGTATTCATAAGTAAGGATGAAAATTTAAACAAAGCTCATATAAAATATTTAGAGAATAGGCTTTATGAAATTGCAACATCTGCAAATCGTTATAAAATAGAAAATAATGTAACTCCTACTCAATCATCTATTTCTGAACCAGATAGGGCTGAGATGGAAGAATTTATAGAAAATATAAAAATGCTTACGAATACATTGGGTCATAAGGTATTTGATGATAAAAGAGAAGTCAGTATAAGGAGGAATAAGGAAATATTTTTTATCCAAGCTGCACGTAACGCTGATTCTCAAGGAGAACCAAGCTCTGATGGTTTCGTTGTTTTTAAAGGTTCTAAAATAGCTTCAACGACAGTAGCTTCATTTCCGGATTCGCTAAAAAAGTACAGAGATGGTCTTTTAGATAAAGGAATAGTTAAGAAAAAGGGTACTAACTTTAATCTGTACCCTTTGTCAAGGACAATGATAAAAAGGGGGTTGTTCTAAAAGTTGACTTCTGTATTCAACAGGAGTCAACTTTTTCAAATCCCATTGTGGTCTATCATTGTTATAGT
>JAQIDB010000091.1 GCA_027858225.1 Candidatus Delongbacteria bacterium | reverse complement strand
TATTTAATGGGTTTTGAAGAGAAAACTTATTCGTATCCTGTAACAGCTTTTTCATCCAGTAGAGAGAAACTTGATATGATGTTAGAATGATCTCAGACACAATTTTCTTGACAGTACCTCATATTTGGGCTGATGTAAGCGTAGTCGTACAACAAGAAAGTGTGGGCATACCTCAATATTTTATAACGTCAGTGGTGAATATAACAGATAAAAAGAAAGCAGAAAAAGCAATTATAGAAAGTAACCAGAAATTTGAATTAATGATTCAGAACAGTCCTGATATGTTGATGATTCAAAAAACTAATGGTGAAGTGGATTACGTTAGTCTTCAATCTAAAGATATACTCGGATTTTCTGCAGAAGAAATCAAGAATATAGATATAAAAAAACAGATACACTCAGACGATTTAGATGAAGTGATTAATGCAGAACTTAGAGCATTAAAAGGCGATAATTTAATAAATTACGAATACAGATTTATTAAAAAAAACGGAGACATTGCGTGGCTGAATCATACTGTCAGTCCATTAGTTATAGATGGTAAGATAACAGAAATTCAAAGTACTGTTAGAGACATCACTGCAAGTAAGAAAGTAGAACAAGAATTAGAAGTACATCGTCATCATCTTGAAGAGCTTGTTGAGGAAAGAACGAAAGAACTAGAAGAAAAAAATAAAGAACTAGTAAAATTTAATAAGCTTTTTGTTGATAGAGAATTTAGGATCAAAGATTTGCGAGATGAGTTGAAGAAATATCAGAAGTAAAAAACAGGTAGATAATATGAATATATTCCACTCTTATTCCTGTTAATATTGAAGTTGCATTCAATTGAGTTATATTTATTCAGGCAGTAAAATATTCTATAAAGTTGTTGAGATAAGCTCAAAATAAAAAAAATGATATTATTTAAACTAAAACCCGAATTTTTTTTCGGGCTTTTTATTTTTATTAACCTTGTAACTCTTAAAAATATTCTATATTTTGTCTTTAATTGAATGATACTAAGATACTTAGTATATAATTAATGAACAAATGAAACTGAGGGACTATGAAAATATCGGATGAACTTAAAAAGAGTGAGTCTCTATTCCGTCTTTTAGCAGAAAATTCTAAAGATATAATTTATCGTATGTCCATACCTGATGCTATTTATGAATATGTTAGTCCGGTGGCGTCAGAAATTTTTGGGTACACACCTGAAGAATTTTATAAAACCCCATTATTGATCCAGAAATTGATTCATCCTGACTGGGTTGAATATTTTAAAAATGAATGGAAGAATTTACTAGATGGTCATGTAGCACCATTTTACGAATACCAAATCATTGACAACTCCGGAAAAATAAGATGGTTGAACCAGCGTAATACACTTGTAAGAGATGAAAAAGGAAAATCAATTGCGATTGAAGGCGTTGTAACAGATATCACCGAAAGAAAGAATTCAGAAGAAGCCAAGAAAGAAAGCGAAGAACGTTTAAGAGAACTTGTAGATACTATAAACAGCGGTGTAGCCATCTATAAAGTTATTAATGATGGTAAAACCGGAAAAGATTACATAATTCAGGATTTTAATAAATGTGCTTTGGAACTGGAAGGGCTAAAGAAAGAAGATGTTATCGGTAAAAGCCTGTTTGATTTGCGCCCCAATATTGATGAGTATGGACTAATTTCTATTTTTAGAAAAGTGTGGGAAACTGGAGAACCAGCCTTCTATCCTGCCAAAATATATGCTGATGATAACTATTCGAATTACTACGAGAACAGAATATTTAAGATGCCTAATGGTGAGATTACTGCAATATATGATGATGTTTCGGAAAAAGAAAATATCCTGGCTGAAGTTAAGGAAAGTGAGGCTAAATTTAAAACTGTATTTGAATCAGCAAATATTGGAAAATCCGTCACCCGTATTGGCGGTAAAATGAGTGCAAATAAAGCATTTGCAGATATGCTTGGATACACAACTGATGAGTTAAACAACAAGACCTGGCAGGAGATTACTCCTGAGGAAGAGATCGGAAGAATTCAAAATATCGTGACGCCGCTCATCAAAGGTGACGTAAACTCTGTCAGATTTGAAAAAAGGTATATTCACAAAGACGGACATTTTGTTTGGGCTGATGTGAGCATAGTTTTACAAATTGACAGCGTGGGTACACCTCAATATTTTATAACATCAGTAGTGAATATAACAGATAAAAAGAAGGTTGAAAAAGAATTAGAAGAACATCGTCATAACCTTGAAGAGCTTGTCGCGGAAAGAACGAAAGAATTAAAAGAAAAAAATCTAGATCTGGAAAGACTGAATAAGCTTTTTGTAAATAGAGAATTCCGGATCAAAGAACTACGTGATGAGCTTAAGAGATACCAAAAGTAAAGGGTTTTTACTATTCGTAGAGGAGACCTTCTATGGTCTCCCATTTGTCTATTCCAATATGAATAATCGTACGATCGGGTCTTTCCCGACCTTTTTTTATTTATTATGATATAAAGCATGTATAATTCCGGATTAAAGCGTTAAATATAGGATATTCTCTATGTTGTATTGGGAGTATAGAAAATGTGGATATAACTTGACGGACAGATTTGTATTGTCATACTCTCCTCCAGAGGTAAACGATATAGGATAAAAAGTTCGTCAAGTTTTTTTTACGTTTGGGATTTTTCCGACCGGTTTTATTTTGATACTTCTCATCCGACTAATTATACGCTTCATCGGTTTTTTTGAAGATAATTCCTTTTTTATTGTAAATTTGTTACATCACAAAAACTTGGAGGAAATTATCATGAAAACACTTTTCAGTGTGTTACTAATTGTTTTGAGTATCGGATCTAATATTTTTAGTCAGAAAATAGATTTTTCTATTAATCTAGCTAATGACGGAAGAGTGCACACAAATAATTCCACGGCTATTGACAGGGATGGAAATATCTTTGTTTTTGATCAAAATAAATTATAAATAACATTTTAAAAAAGGAGTGTAGATTATGAATGAAAAATTCATTAAATACATTTGGTTGATTTCATTCGCGCTTTTAGTGACATTTGTACAAACTGATCTTAATGCCCAATCAATTTTTGAAACAATCCAAACAGGAAATTATGTAAAAGTAGAACAGATGCTTCTGGAAAATAAAGGAGTGGTTGATTCTCTAAAAAGTGGATATTCACCTCTTTTATTTGCATCAGTTAGTGGTAAGGATAGTATTGTTAATCTTTTACTGCAAAATGGTGCCAATATAAATTACAAATATGCAAGAAATGGTTGGGAAGCTCTCCATTTTGCTGTTGCTACCAACAAGATATCTACTCTTCGCTTATTGATAGACAACGGTGCGGATCTAAATACTTTGACGAATGATAATAAAACTGCTCTGCACATGGCCACATACTATAGTTATTACGATTTGTGTTCCTTCCTTGTTGAGAATAAATGTAAATTAAATTTACAGGATACTAGTGGCAATACCGCATTACATATTGCTGTTGAATTAAAATCAGACCGTTTAAGCAAATTTCTAATTAATGCTGGAGCAGATTTTAATCTGAATACAAATAAAAAGAAATCAGCTATAATACTTGCAATAGAAAATAATTGTCATGAAATAGTTGATCTATTACAGCAGAAAGGAGCAGAACTGCCAAAAGATAAAGAACTAATGAATAGCCTTCTGCATTCAGCGGTTTTAAATGGATTTCAAGATATTTCAGAAGAACTTGTTAAGAAAGGAGCTGACCTTACAAGCCTCGATAATAAAGGCAGAAATTTATTGCATAATGCTGCAGTAAGTGGAAATCTGGCATGGGTACGTAAGCTTGTTGATATGGGGTGGGATGTTAATAAAACTGATTATACAAACCGTACTGCTACTACATTGGCAGATGATTGGGGATATCGTGATGTTGTTAAGTTTTTAAAAGCCAATAGGGGAGTTCTTTCCAAACCTAATATTGTTGAGATTACTGGTGATGTTAAATCTGAGATTAAAGTTACATATATAGCAAATATGGGTTTCCTGGTTTCATCAGCTACAAAAACCGTCATGATTGATGCTCTTTTCGGTACTTCAAGTTCATATTTATTTCCATCGACAGTTGTTATTGATAAGATCAATCAATTAGAAAA